>JAYNJY010000062.1:7196-13339 GCA_038110665.1 Rhodospirillaceae bacterium
TTAAACCACTGATTTCGCGTGTATTATCACCAGCATAACACTTGCTTAAAACGGTTACCAAATCATAAACGCGCGCCGGATTTTTCCACTGTCCAACCCAGGACAACAGGAGACCCGCACCGATGGTCAGCGAAGTGCAGCGCAATTCGGCTGCCGCCCCGACCACCCCGCCTCCGATCGTGGGCGGGCGCCACCTGATCACCGCGCAGCTGCCCGGCCTGCCCGAAGCGACGGTTCGCCCCGAACGTCCGGCATCGGAGGAAACCGACGCGGACACCGCAATCCCCGGCCTCGACGTGCGCAATGCCACGCCGCGCCAAATCTCCGACGTCAGCCTCGACCTCTACGCCGCCGGCATGCTCACCTACGAGGATTACACCGCGCTCGCGTTCCAGCCCGAACTGCATCCCGACTAAAACCCTACCGTCGGCGCATTGACCGCCGAGCGCGCCCAGCCGGACCGGCGCCGCGATTTCGTCAAATATTGGAGCGACCGGTTGCAGTTCGAATTGCGTCATAACGCGCAGGACTCGGCGCAGGTACGCCAAACTGGGCGAATTCACGACCTTATGAAGGGGTTGAGCCGGCGTACGCGGCTCGACGTGTAGCGAATGGCCGGATTCGGATCAGCGCGCCGCGTGGGCCAATTCCTGGCTGCCACCAATCCGCTGCTTGCGCGTGATCACCTTGCGGGCGAGACGCCAATCGCCGGGAACCACACGGATCGCCCAGCTGTCCTTGAGCCCGGCATCGGCAATCTGACGATAGGTATTGCGCTCGGCGCCCTGGGCGACCGGTCCGACGACGACCCTGAACACCGGCGCGCCGTCCAGATTGGCGGCAAGCACGTCCGGAACCAGGCGTTCGTAGCGGCTGGCGAACTCGAAGGCATTGGCGTAATTTCGGAAACTGCCGATGACGTAGTAGATGCCGGCCGTCGGATCGGCGTGGGTCGTGGCCGCGAAACGAACGGCGGCCGCCGCCGGCAGCGGCAACTGCACGGTCGCCGTTACAGGCGTCGGCAGCCGCTTGCGCTGCGCCGGCTTCGGCTTCACCGTGGCGGCGACGCGCAGGGCGACGGCGGATTTCGCCGGCGCTGGCTTGGCCGCAACACTCAGCGGGCGAAGCGCCTTCGGCGCGACGGCGGGAACCGGCTTGGCCGGTCCGGCGGCGGTGGAGAAACTGGCGAGCGTCTCGACGTTCGGCATGGCCGTATCGAGATCGGTGTTGAGCGGCGGAATGCCAGAGTGCGCCGCTGCGGCATGGCCGATCCTTTCGGACGGCGCCGCGATCGTCGGCGTCGGGTGCTTAGGCTCTCCCGCGTCGGCGACGAGCGTCGCCGCGTCATCCCATTCGCGGCAAACCGTGCCCTGGGTGACGCCGCGCAAAAGCGCACAATCCTTCTGCGCGACCAGCGAAAGGCCGTGGTCGGTCATGGATTTGTCGGTGGCGATATACGAAATGCCGTCCAGCGCCCAGGAGGCGACTTGTAACGGACCAGGCAATGCGCAGCCGCCAAGCACGACCACGCCGATCCCCAATGCAAATGATTTCTTCATGCTCTGGCCCCAAAAGAGAGCTCGAACCGGCGAACCGGTACGAACTGGGTTGCGATGCATTCGAGGACACTTCTATTGGTGCCTTACTTGGGATCAAGGCCAGTATTGACTCCGCCCGCTCACATAAGCAACTGGAATTTTATGATATTTTGTTTCCGGTTGTTACCGCCGGGGTCATCCCTCGGCCTTCGGCTTGGGCAGATTCAGCTTGAGATAGAGCTCCCGCAGGCGGCGTTCGTCGACGGCGCTCGGCGCCCCCATCAGCAGGTCCTCGGCACGCTGGTTCATCGGGAATGCGATGACTTCGCGGATGTTGGGCTCGTCCGCCAGCATCATGACGATGCGGTCGATACCGGGCGCAGAACCGCCGTGCGGCGGCGCGCCGTACTGGAAGGCGCGCAACATGCCGCCGAACTGGGCCTCGACCACGTCGCGGCCGTAACCGGCGATCTCGAACGCCTTGACCATGATATCCGGGCGATGGTTACGAATCGCGCCCGATGACAACTCGACGCCGTTGCAGACGATATCGTACTGGTACGCCAGGACATCGAGGGGATTCTTGGTCTCGAGGGCTTCCAGTCCGCCCTGCGGCATCGAGAACGGGTTGTGCGAGAACTCGATCTGGCCGGTCTCTTCGTTGAGTTCGTACATCGGATAATCGACGATCCAGCAGAAATCGAAGCGGCCGTCGGCGCGCAGGCCGAGTTCGTCGCAGAGCCGGTCGCGCGCGCGGCCGGCGAACTTGGCGGCGTCGCCTTCTTTCCCCGACACGAAGAACACGGCGTCACCGTCGGCGGCTTCCGTCACCTGCTTGATGGCTAGGGTGCGGTCGGCTTCCAGGTTCTTGGCGATCGGTCCCTTGGCCTCGCCGTCGTCACCGTAGACGATGTAGCCGAGCCCGCCGGCGCCCTCTTCCCGCGCCCAGTCGTTGAGCTTGTCGAAGAAACTGCGCGGCTGGTGCGCGGCGCCGGGTGTCTTGATGGCGCGGACCACGCCGCCGCCGTCGACGATCTTGGCGAACAGGCCGAAGCCGCCCTTGCGGTAATGCTCGGTTACGTCGCGGATGCGCAGTGGGTTGCGCAGGTCGGGCTTGTCGGAACCGTAGCTCAGCATCGCCTCGGCATAGGAAATACGCGGGAACGGCGGCTTGGTCACGGCGCGGTCGCCGCTGAATTCCTCGAACACGCCCGCGAGCACCGGCTCGATGGCGTTGAACACGTCGTCCTGCGTCACGAACGCCATCTCGAAGTCGAGCTGGTAGAACTCGCCCGGCGAGCGGTCGGCGCGCGCGTCCTCGTCGCGGAAGCAAGGCGCGATCTGGAAGTATTTGTCGAAGCCGGACACCATGAGCAACTGCTTGAACTGCTGTGGCGCCTGCGGCAGCGCGTAGAACTTGCCGGGATGCTGGCGGCTCGGCACCAGGTAGTCGCGCGCGCCTTCCGGCGACGAAGCGGTCAGGATCGGGGTCTGGATCTCCATGAATCCCTTGTCGACCATGCGCCGGCGGATCGAGGAAATCACGTTCGAGCGCAGCCGGATGTTCTTGTGCAACTGCTCGCGGCGGAGGTCGAGGAAACGGTAGCGCAGGCGCACGTCCTCGCCGAACTCCTGTTCGCCGGCGACCAGCATGGGCAGCACCTCGGCCGGGCTCTCGACGTTGACCGCGTCCATGCGCACTTCGACCTCGCCGGTCGAGATGTTCGGGTTGACGGTCTCTTCCGAGCGTTTGACGACGCGGCCGGTGACGGTGATGACGCTCTCGATGCGCGCGCCCTCGACCACGGCGAACAGCGGGCTGGAGACGTCGATGACGCACTGGGTCAGGCCGAGGTCGTCGCGCAGGTCGATGAACACCAGGTTGGCGTGGTCGCGCTTGGAGTGGATCCAACCGGAAAGCCTGACGGACTCGCCGACGTGGCCGGCGCCGAGCTCGCCGCAGGTATGGCTTCGGAAAGGATGCAGATCGTCGCTCACAGGTCGGGTCCTCAGGGCAAATGGGGGGTAGCCGACGCGCTTTATCCCCTCACTGGCCTGGATTCTCAACACCTTTTCGCGGCAATAGACGCGCGCCCGAAGCCCCTTTCGCCCCCGCCCCCGGGACCGCTATCATAGCCGGAACGCATCTCAACCAGGGAGGACGGACGATGAAAGCGGTGGTGTTTCACGGCGACAGGAAGCTCGAACTGATGGAATTTCCCGACCCGACTCCGGGTCCGGGCGAAGTGGTGATCGAGATCAAGGCATCCGGCATGTGCGGCAGCGACCTCAAGTACTACCGCGCCGTCGGCGGTGCCGCGGCGATGGGGCTGGGCGAGCTTTCGGGCCCGATCATCGCCGGCCACGAGCCCTGCGGCGTCGTCGCCGAGGTCGGCGCCGGCGTCGATCCGGCCCTGGCCAAGGTCGGCGACCGGGTCATGGACCATCACTACGGCGGTTGCGGCGTGTGCAAGCATTGCCGCGAGGGCTGGACCCAGATGTGCCTCGACGGCACCACCGTCTACGGCGCCACCGGCCACGGCGCGCATGCCAAGTACATGCTGGTGCCGGCGCACACGCTGGTGAAACTGCCGGACAGCCTTTCGTTCAAGACCGGCGCCGCGATTTCCTGCGGCACCGGCACCGCCTACGGCGCCCTGAAACGCCTCGACCTGGCCGGCGACGAGACCATCGCCATCTTCGGCCAGGGGCCGGTCGGCCTGAGCGCGACACAACTGGCCAAGGCCATGGGGGCGCGCGTCATCGCGCTCGACATCAGCGCCGAGCGGCGGCAACTGGCCCTGGACTTCGGCGCCGACGAGGTCATCGACCCGATGTCGAACGACGTGGTGACCGCGATCCGCGACCTCACCCACGGCGAAGGCGCGCACAAGTCGATGGATTGCTCGTCCAACGCCGAGGCGCGCGCGCAGAGCGTGCGCTGCGTCCGCACCTGGGGCACGGCGTGCTACGTCGGCGAGGGCGGCAACGTCACGCTCGACGTTTCGCCCGACCTGTTGCGCCGCCAGGTGACGCTGGTGGGGTCTTGGACGTTCTCCAAGAACGGCCAGGCCGACTGCGCCGAGTTCGTCGCCGAGCGCAAGATCGACGTCGATGCGCTGTTCACGCACGAGTTCAAACTCGAAGACGCCGACGCGGCCTACAAGCTGTTCGACCAGCAGACCACCGGCAAGGGCGTGTTCCTGATGTGAGCGCCTAGATTTCAGACCTAGAGTTCAAGTTCCGGCAGCACGTCCGGGCGGACCAATTGCCCGGCAACGGTGGGCAGGCTGTCGAACGGGAAATCCTGGACGATCTTGTCGCCGCGCGCTTCGAGCGCATCGAGGAAACGTTCCAAATCGTCGACACATCCACCCGGTATGTCGTGCAACACCACCAGCGACCAGGCTTGCGCCGCCGTCTGTTCGAGCGCGCGCTCGACCCACTCGCCGCCCTTCAGCCAGTCTGCCGGGATCGAGTTCCACAAGACGCAGGTGTAGCCCTCCGCCAGCAGATGCTCGCGCGCGGCATGGTTCAACAGTTGCGGTCCGATCTTGCCGGCGCCGCCGAACGGGCGGAACAGTCTCGGCGCCTCGGCGAGGGCGCCGACCTCGGCCTCGCAGGCGGTGATCTCCCCGACCGCCTCGGCCGTGTCGGCGATACGGCCCAAGGGCGTGGTGTGCGTGTTGGTATGGTTGGCGATTCAGTGGCCTTCGCGCTTGGCGCGCACGGCCAGCGGCCGGGCTTGCGGGTCGGCGAGATTGCGGCCGAGCACGAAGAAGCTCGACTTAATGCCGCGTGCGCTCAGGATGTCGAGCACGCGCGGCGTCACCGCCGGGTCGGGGCCGTTGTCGAAACTGAGAGTGACTTTGTTCATGCCGGCAATGTAGGGGCTCGCTCCCGCCCCCGCGATGTTTTTTTCGCGAGGGCGGAGATCGATTTACCCTTGGGTCGGCCGATCACTTCGGCAGCGAACCGGGCTTAGCAATCAGAAAGTGATACTTGAACGACCGGCACCCGGCGGAGACGGCGTTCGGCTTGGTCGTGTACCGTGCGAAATGTTCGGCAGACCCGAAAATGACGTTCGGTCCCCAGTCGGCAATTTCGTTGCCCAACACAATGAAGCCGTGCTTGGGCGAGCCGATATAAAGTTTGCACTTGCCGGGATTCTTCTTCGTGCCTCAGGTCATGACGCCTTTGGTGCGCTCGCCTGGTTTCAATTTCGTGCTCCAACGCGGAACCATTCGGACGGCGTCCTCCAGGTTGTACGTGCGCAGGGTCACGACGTCCCTTGAGCAATTTAAATAGACGACCGGCTGTTTGTGCCATTTCCAGATCTTGGCTTTCGTGTCTTTGCGCCAATCGTCCGATTCCACCACACGGTTCGCCGACCTACTGATCTTCTCCTGTCTCGGCTTCTGGTTCGCCGTTTTCGGATCGATGACCACCGCTTCGGGCATGGACGAGATCATTTCCTTCTCTTCCTGCTTCGGAACGGAAATTCGGACATCGGCATCGGCGGGATTGAGGTCGTGGAGTGGAGACAATTCAGCCATCAGGCCGGCAGCAGCGGCTCACAACTTCAAGCGACAGGAGATCATGGTT
>JAYNJY010000063.1:0-368 GCA_038110665.1 Rhodospirillaceae bacterium
GGCGCTCGTCGTCGAGCAGCAGCGACAGCGCCTCCGAGATCGCGAACAGCCCAACCAGCGCCGGGATGTAGGGAATCCCCTCCATCAGATTGACGCTGCCGAAGGTGAAGCGCGGGAACCCGTCGAACGGGTCGATGCCGACGGTGGTCAGCAACAGCCCGAACAGGGCGACGACAAAGCCGCTGAGCAGCATGCCGTGGACCAGGCTCGCAATGATGACGACGCCAAGCACGCCGAGCGCGAAGTACTCCGGCGCGCCAAAGGCGAGCGCCACGTTGCCGAGCGGGATCGCGAGAAACACCAGCGCGACCGTGCCGACGAGGCCGCCGATGACCCGGAGCAGGCGCGGCTGTGGGTAGAGGCGGTCA
>JAYNJY010000063.1:378-7616 GCA_038110665.1 Rhodospirillaceae bacterium
GACCGAGGCCGATATTGAAATCGACAAGGCGCAGACGAGTTCGCCGCGATTGGCGAGCTGGTAACCGTCGAGGACCGTCGCCGCCGATGCCGGCGTGCCCGGCACGCCGATGGTGATTGCGGTGATCGAGCCGGCATAGGTCGCCGCCGTGTAAAGGCCCACGAGCGCGCCGAGCGCCATCTCGGTAGGCAGATAGTATGTCGCCGAGACGAGCAACGCCGTTCCGGACGTGGCGTCGAGTCCGGGCGTCACGCCGAACGCCATGCCGATCGCGACACCGATGAAAATAGCCAGCAGGACGGTCGGCTGCATCAGCATTGCCAACCCCGCCAGGGAGCCCTCGATTACCATTGTCGTCTCACATGGAAGCGATGGGAATCATCAGCAGGCGGTCGAACACCAGCCAGAGCACGGCCACCATCGCCACGCTGAAGGCCAGGTTGGCGCCCCAGGACCGCGAACCCGCGACCCACAAGCCGATGAACAAGGCGACCGGCAACGCGACGAAGAAACCGAAGATCTGCATCGCGTAGACGGCACCGACCATCAACAAGACGACGGTCGCCACCCGCCCCAGTTGCCCGATTGCGACCTTGCGGACCCGCCTGCGGGAGACCACCAGGTCACAAACGATCAACGCCAGCATGGCGACGGCAAGCCACATCGGAAAGACCGCGGAACCGATGTCTCTTGGCGACAAGGCCCGCGAGAAGCCGCTGGCGGTGGCAATGAATACCACCGCCATGACGGTAAGAACGGCGTAGAGCAACGGAGCGAGGGGAACCATCCCGTCGTCAGCCTTTGATCATGCCAATGGCCTTGAGCGTCTTGAGATCGTTTTCGGCCTGAGCCTTCAGCATATTCATGAACTCGGCCCGGGTCATCTTGCCCGACAGCGTCGAGGACTTCGCCAGGTATTCCTTGAAGTCGTCCCGGTTCGCCCCTTTGGCGGCGATGTCGAACAGCTTCTCGAGTACCTCCTTCGGCGTACCGTTCTTCACGAACATGCCGCGCCAGTGGTAACGGACAAGGTCGTATTTCTGCTCCTTGAAGGTCGGCGTGTCGGTGAAGGCGGCGAGGCGATCCGCAGAAGTGACGCCGACGACCTGCGTCTTTTCCTTGAATCGGCTGTAGACGCTGATGTTGCTCATAGCGGCGTCGAGTTCGCCACCCATGACTGCCTTGATCGCGTTGGAGCCGCTGGTGTAGGGGACCCAGTTGACCTTGACGCCGGCCTGCTCGCCGAGGAACAGCGTGGTGATCTGATGCGGCGACCCGGTGCCGTAACCGCCGATACGGACCTTGTCGGGCCTGGCCTTCATCGCTGCCAGCAGTCCGTTCAGGTCCTTAAATTTGCCGTCACGCTTGATGTAAAGCGCGAACGGATCGAGTTGAATGCGGTACAGCGGGGTCAGGTCCGTCCATTTGTATGCCGCGCCCGGCAATTGCAGCACGCTGGTAATGCCTGTGGCGTCCGAGAAGATGGTGTAGCCGTCGGCGGCCTGGTTCTGGAGATAGGCGATGGCCACCTGTCCCGTACCGCCGGGACGCGGCTCGACGACCACGGGCACGCCGGCCACTTCCTTCATGTTCTCGGCAAGCCGACGAAGCATGACGTCCTGGGGCGCGCCGGCGGCGGAACCGTGCACGATCTTGATGGGTTTCGACGGATAGTCGGCGGCATTGGCCGAACCGACGGCAAGCGTGACGGCAGCCGCGCAGGCGGCGAGCAGAATTGCCTTCCTCATTGAGACCTCCCGAATTGACGTTGTTTTGTGCCCTGGCCTTTCAAGCCATTGTGAGGAAGTAAATCAGATGAGAAGACCGACGGTCAAGAATTTTATCGATAAAAATATAAATTATAGATAAATTGTTCAAGCTGGTGTCGAACGCTATGATGGGAATGCTGGCCAAGGCTGCCGGAGGGCGGATAATTGGCATGCTGACGAGGGAGTCCAATGCGCTTGGATGAAAATGCCGGATCGACACTGACCGACCGCATTTACCGCAAGGTACGTGAGGAGATTCTTGCCGGAACCCTCGAACCCGGGTTGCGCCTGCGGGTCGAAGCGCTGAAGCAGCGCTACGACTGCGGCGCCAGTCCGCTGCGCGAGGCGCTGTCGCGGTTAAGTGGGGACGGGCTGGTGGTCATCGAGGAAAGGCGCGGCTTTGCCGTCGCCGGAATATCGCTCGAGGAGTTGTGGGACGTCACCAAGACCCGGGTCATTCTCGAAACCGCGGCCCTGAGCCAGGCGATCCGCAACAGCGGCCACGGCGCCGAAAGCGACGCCTGGGAGGCCGCCATCCTGGCTGCGTTCCATCGCTTGGAGAAACTCGACCGGCGCCTTGGCAAGGAAGAGCCCACGCTCGAATGGGAAAGCCTGCACGGTGAATTCCACGAGAAATTGGTGTCCGGCTGCGGGCTGCGCAAATTGCAGCAGTGCCGCGTGCAGATGTTCGAGCAGAGCGAGCGCTACCGCCGCCTTTCGCTGACGCGTTCCATCGCCGACCGGGACGTTTCCGGCGAACACAAGGCGATCATGGATGCGACGCTGGACCGGGACGAACCGAGGGCGTGCCAATTGCTCGCCGAGCATATTCGACGGACGGCGGGGATCGTCGCCGCGGCGGTCGAGGCGGGCAAGGCGTCGCCGGTGTTCAATGCTGATGAATCGGCTCCGAAAGTCGGCGGGATGGCCGAGCGCCCGTACGGAGGCGCGATGGCCGAAGGCCTCGATCTCGACCGCAGAGTTGGGCGCCGCCGGTCATCCCTCGGCACGCGCGGTGGCCTGGAATAGAGGCGTACACCCAATAGCGCCCACGGGCCAAGTGGCATCGATTGCTGCGCCCGGCCAAGCAAATAATTTCATATTTGATTCCGGAAATATCATGGTATCACCAACCGGCCCTGTCGGTATCGCGTTCGCTTGCAGCCAACGTTGGCGCGACAGCTTGGCGGCGGTGATCGCGTTGGAATGTCTCGGCTAACCCCCGGCGCCCGTAGCTCAATTGGATAGAGCACGTGCCTTCTAAGCATGAGGTTGCAGGTTCGAGTCCTGCCGGGCGCGCCATTCCCTTTACCAGGGGATAACGTTATTGTGGCGTGGAATGGGCGTTTCAGCGGACTTTGCCATGTGCACGTCCCGCGCGAGCCAGGGAGGTGGTGATGGGACCTTACACGGATGAGCGGTTCGCCAAGGATATCGACAAGGCCAAAGTCTCCGTTGCCATGGAAATCGGCAGCAATCACGCCATCGATGCGATCAACATCAAAAAATTTTACGAGCCCGATGCGCTCTATGTATTCGAGGCCGACCACCGCTCTATCCAGATTTGCCGGCACAACATCGATGGCGCCGCCGTCCACAGGGGCGTCAACGGCATCGAGTTGATCACGGCGGCCGCCCGGAACGAAGCTGGCGTGACCGAGTTCTTCGTCGTCGCCAGCGCCGACGGGAGGCAAGCCGGAGATGTCGTCCTGCCTGCAGTTTTCGGAGGACGGCAAGCAGGAATACGCGATCAAGCCAAAGCGCATCATCGTACCCAGCCTGCGCATCGACCGGTTTTGCGATCAATTGGGGATCGACCGCGTCGACCTTGTGTGTATGGACGTGGAGGGCGGTACGTTGCAGGTGCTGCAGGGTTTCGGCGTAAGCCGCTTTCGTCCGGCAATACGCCGCGCATCGGCGAGGCGCTGGCCGATGAGGTGTCGACGTATCTGCGATCGTTCGGTTTCGAACTGGCGGAGTTCATCGAGGTCAGCCCGATCCATGGGGACTATCTGTTCGTCAACCGCGATCCGGGCGGGGCATGACCGGTATCGGCGTGCATCCCGCCGCCTGATTGTGTTTTTGCGCCAATGGGATATACTGCTCTTCTCACTCGGGGGTGCGAAACGCGCCGCCTGAAAACAGTTGTCGGCACCCGTTGAAGGAGGCAGAAGCCGTTGACCGCGACGTGGGTGAAGATTCCAGGCTTGCTTCTGGCACTTTCGCTGCTGCCCTTGGGCGCGAGCGACGCCGCGCGCAAGCGCGTCGAGGGCCAGTACGCCACCTCGGAGCAGTCCTATTGGCGCGTCGGCCAGCTCAACCGCCAGCTCTCGGTCGCCTGCCAGCGCGGCGAATTCCTGCAGAAGGACGTGCTGCGCGTCACTATCGACTACGTCGGCAACAGCGGCCGCGCCGTCACCGGCGTCGCCACCAGCACCGGGAACCTCTACGACCCGAAGCGCATGTCCGAGCCGCGCAAGACCTACCACTTCTATAATCAGGGCTATTCTGACTGTAAGGTCTACGTCGCCGACCAGCCGCGCCGCGGCACAGGTCGCTGACCGGATCGCGCGACAACGCCAGCCCATGACCGCCCCCGAATTCGAACTCCTCGACCTGTGGCCGACCAAGCTGCTGAAGAAGCGCGTGGCCGGGTTCGAGGAGCTCAACCGCGAACTGCTCAAGCTGGTGCGCGACTGGGACAAGGCCAATCGCAACCTGACCACCGACTACCGCGACAACAACCCGTTCGAGATCGACAGTCCGCCGACCAATTGGCTGCGCGCGGAGGTCAACCAGGCGGTGATCGACTACCTCCGTGCCATCGGCATCGACTTTCCGGTCGATTGGCAGATCCACGGCTGGACCAACATCAACCGCACCGGCGATTACCACGATCCGCACAATCATCCGCACTGCTATCTGAGCGGAACCTACTACGTGAAGATGCCGCAGGCGGCAGGCCCACGGCGCCAGCGCGCCGACGTGCGGCCTAACCGCATCACCTTCTACGACCCGCGCACGGCGTTCAACATGCTCTCGATCAAGGGCGATCCCTATGTCGACCCCGAACACACGATCTTGCCCGAGCCCGGATTGCTGATGCTGTGGCCGGCAGGGCTGATGCATTTCGTCCACCCCAACTTGAGCGACGAAACGCGGGTCTCGATCAGTTTCAACATCATCCTCAAGTGGGCCGATTACTACTTACCGTCACAGGCGTAGCGTTAAGCTTCCGTCACTATCTTCGTAGAGGCCGATCTTGGTTCGGGACAGGTGCTCGCCCGCGCGCGTGGCGGCGTAACCGGGGGTGTCGGTGGTGAGGACGCCGAGGACGTGGTTCGGTTTTCTATCCGCGTCGCGAAGCGGAAAAACGATGCGTTCGTAAATCAGGTAGGAGCGGTCTTCGGCGAGGGTGCGGACATTGCGCTTCCTGTCGCTTGGCCGCAATTCCGTCAACACGGCTTCGTAATCGGCGGTAGCTTCGGCGGCGCCCAGGGGTTCGTGGGTTTCGTGCAGCCATTTTCCGGTGGCTTCGACGCCGGTGAAGTCGCGCAGTGCCGTGCCCCAATAGCGCCAGCGATAGATTTGTCCGGCTTCCGCGTTCCGGTCGGCGTGCCGATCTGCGATGAAGATGTAGGGCGCGGACAGATAGATATCCATCAGGTCGATATCGGCCAGGCGCGGCACGTTGTCGAGGGCTTGGCACTTTTGATGCCAATAGTCGTTGACGGTGGCCAACCGTGTCGGCAACAGGTTGGGCAGGGGGGGCGATCATCGTCAATCCCTAGAACCTCCCCATTTTACTCCAAATCCGCTTCAATTGCGCCTCTGACGTGTGCCTGCCAACCCCAGGGCCTGGCGGTCGATGGCCGCGGCTTTGATCATGGCGAAAACTTGCTTGCCGGGGCGGAGATCGAGGGTCATCAGGGATTTGCGCGTAATGCGCGCGATCAGCGGTGCGCCGACGTCGAGCAAAACCTCGAGTTGGGGGCCGTCACTTGGTCCGATCTCCCATACGGTCGCCGGCAGGATGTTGAGAAACGACGTGTCCGTTGGCGCGGTCAGGCTCAACGCCACGTCGCGCGCGCGAATACGCATGCGTAACTGTCGGCCGAGCGGCGCCTCCAGGCTGGGGATCAGCAACCTGCCGCCGGCGAAGCCGAGTTCGGTCAGGCCGAACACCTTGTCGTAGCCTCGTACGGTCACGGTGAGCACCGCGCCGGCTTCATAGCGGCCGGTGAGTGGGCGCAGATCGAGCCGGCCCATGATCTCCTCGACGCCACCGGACGCCACCGTGGCGCCGTCATCGAGAATGACCATTGTGTCGGCGAGACGCACCACCTCGGCGATGGCGTGACTGACGTAGACGATGGGGATCCGCGCGTCGTCGCGCAGGCGTTCGACGTAGGGCAGGATTTCCGCCTTGTGCATGGCGTCGAGGGAAGCGAGCGGCTCGTCCATGACCAGTAGCCTGGGAGATGACAACAAGGCGCGGCCGATCGCCACGCGCTGCTTTTCGCCGCCGGACAGCCCGTTCGGCCGGCGCGTGAGTAGGCTTGTAAGATTGAGCAGTTCGGCGATCTCGTCGAGCGCCGGCGGCCGGGCATCGGCGGGCAGGTAGCGTTTGGCGTATTCCAGGTTGCCGCGCACCGTCATGTGCGGGAACAAGCGGCTCTCCTGGAAAACGTAGCCGATGCGACGATGTTCCGGCGCAACCCAGACGTTTTCGGTGGCGTCGAACAGCACTCGGCCACCGATGGCGATGCGGCCGCGATCCGGTCGCGCCAATCCCGCGATCAGGTTGGCGAGAGTCGACTTGCCAGCGCCGGAACGGCCGAAGAAGGCGGTCAGGCCGGGGGCCGCGGAAAACTTCGCGACCAGGGCGAAGTCGCCGTGCTTGAAGGCGATGTCGACGTCGAGGGTTTCATCGGCGGCGGTCATATCATGCCGCCTCCCGGCGTTTCAGGCGGCGCGCCGTCAGTTCGGACGCGAGCAGCGCGGCGAAAGCGAGAACGACCGAGATGACCACCAGGCGGAGCGCGCCGGCTTCGCCATCCGGGGTCTGGACCAAAGTGTATAGCGCCAGGGGTAGGGTGCGGGTCTCGCCGGGGATGTTGGAGACGAAGGTGATGGTGGCACCGAATTCGCCGACCGAACGCGCGAAAGCGAGTATGGCGCCGGTGAGGATACCGGGCAGCGCGAGCGGCAGGGTGACGGTGGCGAAGACAGACATGGGGCCCGCGCCGAGGGTGCGTGCGGCCTGTTCCAGGCGCGGATCGATGGCCTCGAGGGAAAGCCGGATCGCCCGCACCATCAGGGGGAATGCCATCACGCTCGCGGCGAGCGCGGCGCCACACCAGGAAAACGCGAAGCTCACGCCCAGCGTTTCGAACAACCAGGCACCGACTACGCCCTGGCGACCCATGACCACCAACAGGAGATAGCCGATAACCACCGGTGGCACGA
>JAYNJY010000063.1:7626-13262 GCA_038110665.1 Rhodospirillaceae bacterium
TGCCGTCGAGCAGCATCTTCCCCGGAAATTGCCGGCGCGCCAGCAGCCAAGCGACGGCCAATCCCAGCGGCAGGCTGGCAGTGACCGACGTCAATGCCACCTTCAGGCTCAGTTCTAGGGCCTGGGCCTCGATGGCGCTAAGGGTCAGCATTTGTCGTCATCCCGTCGCAGTCCTTGGATACCGTTACGACATCGGTCGAAAGCCGTAACGCGCGAGTATGGCCGCCACCTGCGGCGATGCCAGGAAATCGAAGTAGGTTCTGGCTTGCGGCGGAGTCTGTTTGCCGATCAATGCGGCCATGTAGCGGATGGGGGGGTGGCTCTCGGGCGGAAACCTGTCGACCACCCAGACCCGAGGTTGGCCCGCCACGTCGCTGCCGTAGACGACGCCGGCAATGGCCTCGTCCCGCGCCACCAGGGCGAGCGCGGCGCGGACGTTGGCGGCCCGGGCGATGCGCTTAATGACGCTGTCCCAATGGCCGAGCGCCATCAGGCCGGCCTTGGCGTAGAGGCCCGCCGGCACGTGGTCTGGATCGGCCAAAGCCAGCCAGTCGCCGCCGACGGCATCGGCGAGCGAGCGCCCGCTCGCGAATTTGAATTGGAACCCCTTGCGGGCGGTTACCAGCACCAGTGAGTTGCCGGTGAACAATCGCGGCGGGCCCGCGTTCAATTCCTTGGCGACGACGAAATCCATCCAGGCCGAATTGGCCGAAACGAAGATCTCGGCAGGCGCACCGGCGACGATCTGGCGCGCCAGGGTCGACGACGCCGCGTGCACGCAGGCGCAGGGCCCGAGCCCGGCGTCTGCACTGGCCTTGGAGATTTCCACGAACGCCCCGGTCAGGCTGGCGGCGGCATACACCCGGACCGGCTCGGCAGCCCGCACGCCGGGACCGACGAACAACGCCGCGAAAAGCAGCAGCTTCGCGACAGAGCGGGTGGTGAGGCGCATGCGCGGTTACCCGTACATTTCCTTGGGGTCGATCTCGACGTCCGCGATTTCCTCGATCTTGCCGTCCCGCACGGCGAAGAAGAAACAATTGTGCCGGCCAGTATGGCAGGCGACGCCCTGCTGATCGACTTGCAGCAACAGGGTATCGGCATCGCAGTCCCAGCGGAATTCCCTCAGCGTCTGGACCTGGCCGGAGCTTTCGCCCTTGCGCCACAGCTTGCCGCGCGAGCGCGACCAATAGCAGACACGGCCGGTGCGCAGCGTCTCGGCGATCGAGTCGCGGTTCATCCAGGCCATCATCAGGATTTCGCCGGTGTCGTGTTGCTGCGAGACGGCTGGGATGATGCCGTCCGACGTGAACTTCAGAGCGTCGAGCACCTTTTCGATGGTGGCATCCGATACGGTTTCGGTCATTTCGGTCTCCGGGTTCATTTGGCGGCGTTGTAGCGGGCGAGTCCGGCGTCGAGATCGGCGATCAGGTCGTCCGGATCCTCGAGCCCGATATGGAAGCGCACGCATGGCGTCTTGTAGGGCCATTCGGTTGCACTGCGGGATTTCTCGGGATGTGCTGGAATGACCAGGCTTTCGAAACCGCCCCAACTGGCGCCCATGCCGAAATGCTCAAGGCCATCGAGCATCGCGGCGGCCGCCTTCCAATCGCCGTCGGCGAAGACAACGCCGAACAGGCCGCAGGCGCCCTGATGATCGCGCTTCCAAAGCGCATGGCCCGGATCATCGGGCAGTGCGGGGTAGAGCACGCGTGCGATCTCGGGGCGCGATTGCAGCCACTTGGCGACTTTGAGCGCGTTCTCCTGGTGGCGTTGAAGGCGCACGGAAATGGTCCTAAGGCCACGGAGCGCCAAGTAACAGTCGTCCGGCGCGGCGTGATAGCCGTAGGCGTTGGCCATGTTCTTGACCGCCAGGAAGTGTTCCTCCGTGTTGACCGTAACGGAGCCCATCATCACGTCCGAGTGGCCGACGACATACTTGGTACAGGCCTCGATGACGACGTCGACGCCTAGCGACAATGGCTGACAGAGATACGGCGACGACCAAGTGTTGTCGGCCATGGTTACAATGCCGCGATCGCGGGCGACGGCGGCGATGGCGGGCACGTCCTGCATCTCGAACGACAGCGACCCCGGGGATTCCATGTAAATGACCTTGGTCTCCGGGCGGATCAGCTTGGCGATGCCGGCGCCGATGGCGGGGTCGTAGAACGTCGTCTCGACGCCGGCCCGTGCCAGCACCACGCCGGCGACGCGCGAGCGCGCCGGGCCGTAGGCGCTGTCGGTCATCAGGATGTGGTCGCCCTGCTTCAGGAAGGTCGTCGCCGCGCCGGCGATCGCGGCGAGGCCGGACGGGTAGGACACCGTCCGGTGGCCGCCGTGCACCGCGGTGATCGCCTCCTCGAACGCGAATTGGGTCGGCGTGCCGGTGCGGCCGTAGGTCGCCATGCTGAACGGCGTCGCGCCCTTGCCCTCGAACTCTTCGAGCGTCGGGAAGGTGATCGTCGAGGCATGGTACACGGGCGGATTGACGACGCCGTGGTTGTCCTTTGGCTTGCGTCCGGCTGCCGTGACGATGGTGTCCTTTTTCATGCCTTGCCATTCCTCAGTGTTCGGGTTAACCCGGCGCCGATCGTCACCGGTGCGCCATGGATTACAACGAATTTGCATGAATTCCAATTTCTTATAGGAAATCTGCTCGATTGCGCGGGCAGGAAACTCCTTGCGGGTGTTTCGTTATCTATGTTACCGATTCGGGTCAGGAGTACAGGTCGTCCAAAGATCGGCTCGATCGGGCGGTCCCCAGGCCGCTTACATAATGTTCTCTTAAACGCGACTCTGTCAGGGAGAGAAAAAATAATGTCAGGCAAAACTACTTTCTTTTCGGCTCTCGCCACTGCGGCACTCGTTACCGGATCGGCGTGGGCTGGTACCCTTGAAGACGTCAAGGCCCGCGGTGAACTTCGTTGCGTCGTGTCGACCGGCCTTGCCGGTTTCGCCTATACCGACGCCAACGGCGTCTATCAGGGCTTCGATGCCGACTTCTGCCGCGCTACCGCCGCCGCCGTCCTCGGCGACGCAAACAAGGTCAAATACGTTCCGGCCACCGGCAAGACCCGTTTTACCATCCTGAATTCCAAGGAAGGTGACGTGCTTTGGCGTAACACCACCGTTACTTTCGTGCGTGACGTGGACGTGAAGCTGACCTTCGTCGGCGTTAACTACTATGATGGTCAGGGTTTCATGGTTCCGAAGAAGCTCGGCGTGAAGAGCGCCAAGGAACTGGACGGCGCCACCGTGTGCATCCAGACCGGCACCACAACCGAACTGAACCTGGCCGACTACTTCCGCGCCAACAAGATGAAGTACTCGCCGATTCCGATCGAAAAGAACTCTGAAGCCCGCGCCGCCTACCTGGCCGGCCGTTGCGACGTCTACACGACGGACGCCTCCGGTCTCGCCGCAACGCGCGCGACCTTCAAGAACCCGGCCGAGCACGTTCTGCTGCCGGAAATCATCTCAAAGGAGCCCTTGGGCCCCGCCGTGCGTCAGGGTGACGACCAGTGGGCGGACATCATCCGCTGGGTCTTCAACGCGACCATCGTTGCCGAGGAACTCGGCATCACCAAGGCGAACGTCGCCACCGTCGGCGCGTCCGCCAATGATCCGGAAGTCAAGCGTCTGCTCGGCTACGAAGGCGACCTGGGCGGCATGCTCGGCCTCGACAAGGATTGGGTCAAGCGGATCATCGCGTCGGTTGGCAACTATGGCGAAATCTTCGAGCGCCATATCGGCCAGAAGACCGATATCGGCCTGGAGCGCGGGCTGAACCAGCTCTGGTCGAAGGGTGGCCTGCAGTACGCCCCGCCGTTCCGTTAAAACGGATACCGCCATGTTTCGGTGTGGGCGTGCCGTTTGCTCGGCACGCCCCCGCCGGACCCGGTCGATCGAGCGCATTTCAAGTCTACAAGCTACCGGGTTTGTTCCGGTTGAGATGATGCCGGCCGGTCGTTGACGGCGCGGGAGGGAGCGCCGTAACCCGATCCGTTAGGTCTAACGCCGAGGGAAGAGGCATCATGGCTCCTGCACAATCAAAAGCCGCTGCAAGCGGCGCGTCGGCCGGTGGCAACGGTTTGCTCCGGCTTTGGAACGACAAGGAAGCGCGTTCGGTTATCTTTCAGATCATGACGGTGGTCGGCGTTTTCGCCTTCCTCGGTTTCATCGGAACCAACGCCATCGCTAATCTGGAACGTGTCGGAAAAACCTTCAGCTTCGACTTTCTCGGTTTTCCCGCCAGTTACGACATCAACCAGCATCTGATCGAATACACGTCGCAGTCAACGCACATGCGCGCGGGCTTGGTCGGGCTTTTGAATACATTATTGGTTGCCGGCTGCGGCGTCGTTCTCGCCTCGATCCTAGGCTTCATCCTCGGCGTGCTGCGGTTGTCCCACAACTGGCTGATAACTCGCATCGTCTACGTATTCATCGAATTCACGCGCAACGTCCCGGTGTTGCTGCACATTTTGCTCATTCACGGGCTGATCGTTCACTCGCTACCGCAGCCGCGCCAAGCCATCAGCCTTGGAGATGAGATTTTCCTCTCGAACCGGGGCTTTTTCATACCCAAGCCGATTTTCCACGAAGCATTCTGGTTCACCGTGGTGGCGCTCGTCATCGCCGTCATCGGTGTCGTGGTCTTTCGGAGTTGGGCACGCAAGCGACAGGAGGAGACCGGCCACATCTATCCGGTATTCTGGATCGGCCTTGGCGCCATCGTCGGTCTGCCGTTGGTTGCGTTTCTCGTGACCGGCGCACCGGTCGATTGGGAAGTGCCGAAAATGGGCCGCTTCAACCTGCGTGGCGGTCTCGTGGTCCTGCCCGAGTTCCTGGCGCTCTGGCTCGCGTTGTCGCTTTACACCTCGGCCTTCATCGCCGAGATCGTGCGCGCCGGCATCCTTGCGGTCAGTCACGGTCAATGGGAAGCGGCGATGGCGCTCGGTGTCCGTCGGTCGCAGATCCTCAATCTGATCATCATTCCGCAAGCGCTCCGAGTTATCGTGCCACCGCTGACCAGCCAGTACCTGAACCTGACGAAGAACTCGTCCCTGGCCGTCGCCATCGGTTACATGGACATCGTCGCCACGCTCGGCGGCATCTCACTGATGCAGACCGGCAAGGAGATGGAGACGATGATGATCGTGCTGTCGATCTATCTCGTCATCTCACTGCTAATCTCGTCGGTCATGAACTGGTACAACAAGCGTATCAAACTGGTGGAGCGGTAGGAGGTCGCCATGGCATCTGAAACTGCAACCGCCACGCGGAAATACGAACCCGGCACGCATCCGAGCCTGCCGCCGCCGGTCGCGACCTCGGGACCGATCTATTGGATCCGGTATAATCTTTTCGACTCGCCGACCAGTGCGATGCTGACGATCCTCTCGCTGTACCTGCTGTATCTGATCCTGCCGCCGTTCCTGCATTGGGCGGTCTTTGACGCGACCGTCAACGCTGCGTCGCGCGGCGAATGCCAGCAAGCCGGCAGCGGCGCCTGCTGGGCCTTCGTCAAGGATCGTTTCCTGCTGCTGATATACGGGTTCTATCCCATTGAGGAACGTTGGCGATTCAACCTGAGCATCGTCTTCATTCTCGTCTCCATCGCCGCCTTGCTT
>JAYNJY010000064.1:0-7056 GCA_038110665.1 Rhodospirillaceae bacterium
CGGCTATTACTCGCTGCCGGTCGTCGGCCTGACCGCGATCTTCACCGGCATGGTACTGGCGCTGCAGAGCTACAGCGGGTTCGCGTTCGCGGGCGAGTCCGCGATTGCTAACGTCGTGGTCTGGGGTATCACCCGCGAACTGGGCCCGGTTCTGGCCGGGCTGATGGTCGCCGGGCGTATCGGCGCCGCCATGGCCGCCGAGATCGGCACCATGCGGGTGACCGAGCAGATCGACGCGCTGACCACGCTTTCGACCAACCCGATGAAGTACCTGGTGGCGCCCCGGCTGATCGCCGGCGTCACCATGCTGCCGGTGCTGGTGTTCATCGCCGACATCATCGGCGTTTTCGGCGGCTACCTGGTAGCGGTCTACAAACTCGGCTTCAACCCAGCCAACTACCTCAAGAACACTTGGGAGTTCCTGGAGGCCTCGGATGTCATCTCCGGCCTGGTCAAGGCCAGCGTGTTCGGCTTCCTGGTGACGCTGATGGGTTGTTATCACGGCTACCATTCCAAGGGCGGCGCCCAGGGCGTCGGCCAGGCGACCACCAACGCGGTCGTCTCGGCCTCGATCCTGATCCTCTGCTTCGACTACATCCTGACCGAAATCTTCTTCGCCAAATGACAGCGGAAATATCGCCCAAGATATCCTTGAGGGACGTGCACAAGGCCTTCGGGCCGAAACGCGTGCTCGCCGGCGTCGACCTCGACGTCGCCAAGGGCGAGAGCGTCGTCATCATCGGCGGTTCCGGCACCGGCAAGTCGGTGACCTTGAAGTGCATCCTCGGCCTGTTGACGCCCGAGCGCGGCACCATCGAGATCGACGGCGAGAACGTGCTCGACATGGCGCCCGAGCACCGCGAGCGCGTCAACGACCAAATCGGCGTGATGTTCCAGGGTGCCGCGCTGTTTGACTCGCTCCCGGTCTGGGAGAACGTCGCCTTCGGCCTCTTGGCCCAGAACAAGGTGAAGCGGCACGAGGCGCGCGCCTTGGCGCTCGACAAGCTGGCGCTGGTCGGCCTGGGTGCGAACGTCTGCGACTTGTCGCCGGCCGAGCTTTCCTTCGGCATGCAAAAACGCGTCGGGCTCGCCCGCGCCATCGCCGCAAACCCAGAAATCATCTTTTTCGACGAGCCTACCACCGGCCTCGATCCGATCATGGCCGACGTCATCAACGACCTGATCATCGCCGTCAACGACAAGGTCGGCGCGACCGCGCTGACCATCACCCACGACATGCATTCGGCGCGCAAGATCGGCGACCGCGTCGCCATGCTTTATGACGGCAAGATCGCCTGGGCCGGCGCCGTCGCCGAGATCGACAAGGCCGAAAACCTCTACCTCGACCAGTTCATCCACGGCCGCACCGACGGCCCGATCAAGATGGCGCTCAGGGCCTAGGTCAAGGACCATCGCCTGATGCGGAGCGCATCGCGGCGGCCCTTGACGGAAATCTCCTCCTCCGCGCCGAAGCCTTCGTCGGTGCCGGCGGCAACAGGTGTTCCCGTGTCCGTGACCAGTTCGCCGGCGGCGGCGGCCGAACAGAGCCGTGCCTCGATGTTGACGTTGTCGCTGATGACGGTGAAGTCCATGCGCCGTTCGCCGCCGACCGCACCCGAAATCACCTCGCCGGTGAAGATGCCGATGCCGACCTGGCGTTCGAAGCCGCCGGCGGCGATCTCGGCCAACACGCGCCGGGCGGCCTGGATGGCGCGGGCTTCCGCGTCCTCGTCCTGAAAACGCGCCAGGACCGCGTCGCCGATCATCTTGTCGACGTCGCCGCCGTAGGCATCGATGGCCGCGACCTGCAAATCCTTCACGCGGTTGAAGAACTCGACCACCGCTGCCAGCGCGCGTGTCTCGGAAAAGCCGGTGAAGCCGCGGATGTCGGAATAGAAGAGCGTGCATCGGATCTTCTCCAACTTGAGCCGGCCCCTGCCGACCGACGAGACCGCCGCGTTGACCGCCGAACCCGAGACCAGGCGTTCGAGCTTGGAGCGAAGCTCCTGGACCAGCGCAGCACGCCCGTCGATATCGGCTTGGGCGTTGCGGACGAGTTGGTCCAACCCCCAGAACAGCAACGCCAGCAGCAGGCCGGGCACGGCGATCGCCGGCAGCAACGTCGCCACCAGCACCTCGTTCAGTTGATGCGTGCTTTCGTAAAGCTCGAACACGGCGCGTGTCGCGGTGCCGGCGGCGTTGAGGGGGACGTAGAGTTCATAGAGCGCGCCGCCGTCGGGCTGCGGCTTCTTGACCACCGTCTTCTTGCCGTCGCGCGCGGCGCTGAGGAAGGCCGGGCTCGCGTCCGGCTTGCCGATCTCGGCCGGGGCCGTGCTGAACACGACGACGCCGCGGCCGTTGTAGACCTTGAGCTGCGCCAGCCCGAGTTCCTTGACCTCGCCCTCCAACGCGCGACGAAGCTTGTCGCCGCCGGAGCCGGCGAACACCTCTGCCGGCGCCTGACCCTCAACCAGTTTTCGGCACGGCGCCGGCGCCTGCTCGGTGACGGCCAGGTCGATGACCTGGGCGCGGCCTTCCGCGAGATTGAGGTAGACCCCCTCGATCAAGCGCTTGCCGCCGAATCCGACCAAAAGCAGGAGTGCCGCGAAGGTCGCCACCGCCGCCGGCAGGCCCCAACGCCGGAAATGCCGGCGCAGCGGGTAACGTCGCTCGAAGGTGGCCTCGCGGCCCTCGGTCATGGAAAAAACCCCGGAAAGATGCGGCGCCGGATCGCTTGCGGCCAATCTAGCGGGCATCATCCGGCTTTCAACTGATCTAAATCAGGTGGCCATGCCGATCGAGCGGTTGTGCGCGGGCGTCGAATCCTCTATGGCTTTGCAGGCTTCGCCGACCGGCGGAGCGCCTCGGGAAAGGGACGCCTTTGGCCCGGAAAACCGCCAGTTACGTCTGTGCCGAATGCGGCGCCAGCCATCCGAAATGGAGCGGGCGTTGCGATGCCTGCGGTGCCTGGAACACGCTCGCCGAGGAAACCGCGCCCGAGAGCGCACCCAAGGGCCTCGGCCAGGGCAAGGGCTGGCGGATTTCGTTCGTCGGTCTCAAGGGCAAGGAGCCCGAGCCGCCACGGCGAGTAACCGCGATCAAGGAATTCGACCGCGTCACCGGCGGTGGCTTGGTCGCCGGCTCGGCCACCCTGGTCGGCGGCGACCCCGGCATCGGCAAGTCGACGCTCCTGATGCAGGTCGCGGCGGCCATGGCCGGTTCGTGCAACGCCGCCTACATCTCGGGCGAGGAAGCCATCGACCAGCTCCGGCTGCGCGCGCGCCGGCTCGGCCTCGCGGAGGCGCCCGTCGGCCTCGCCGCGGCGACCTCGGTGCGCGACATCGCCACGACGCTCGATGAGGCCGAGGGCCCCGACATCGTCATCATCGATTCGATCCAGTGCATGTACGTCGACAACCTCGATTCCGCGCCCGGCACCGTCGCCCAGGTGCGGACCTCGGCGCAGGAGCTGATCCGTGCCGCCAAACGCCGAGGTTTCGCGCTGATCCTGGTCGGCCACGTCACCAAGGAAGGCACCATCGCCGGGCCGCGCGTGCTCGAACACATGGTCGACACCGTGCTCTATTTCGAGGGCGACCCGAGCCACCAGTTCCGCATTCTGCGCGCGGTCAAGAACCGCTTCGGCCCAGCCGACGAGATCGGCGTGTTCGAGATGTCGGAGACCGGGCTTTTGGAGGTGCCGAACCCCTCCGCGCTGTTCCTCGCCGACCGCGAGCGCGAGGTTTCCGGCTCGGCCGTGTTCGCCGGCATGGAAGGATCGCGCCCGGTTCTGGTCGAAATCCAGGCGCTAATCGCGCCGTCGCAGCAGGCGACGCCGCGGCGCGCCGTGGTCGGCTGGGACACCGGGCGGCTCGCCATGATCATGGCCGTCCTGGAGGCGCGCTGCGGGGTTGCCCTGGCTGGGTCCGAGGTGTATCTCAACGTCGCCGGGGGCTTGCGCATCCGCGAACCGGCCGCCGACCTCGCCGTCGCCGCAGCCCTGGTTTCGGCGGCCAGCGGCAGGCCGGTGCTGGCGGAAACGGTGGTGTTCGGTGAAATCGGGCTTTCCGGCGAGGTGCGAGCCGTGTCGCAGATGGAAGCGCGTTTGAAAGAGGCGGAAAAACTGGGCTTCACCCGTGCCATCGTGCCGGCGGCGCGCAAGAAGGGCGGCGCCACCAAGGCCAAGGCGATCAAGACCGGACTGCGGCTGGTGGAAGTGGAACATGTCGCCGACCTGGTGCGCCTGTTCGGCACCGCCGACGCCGGCAACCGCGGCGAACCGTCGCTGCGCGCCGTCACCCGGGAAGGCGTCTGACGCATGGACAAGCTCGGCGATCTCCCGGTCAACGTCTTCGACATCGGCGTCATCACCATTTTGCTGGTCTCCGCCCTGCTCGCCTACGCGCGCGGCTTCGTCCACGAGGTGCTCGCCATCGTCGGGTGGATCGGCGCCATCTTCGCCACCTTCTACAGCTTCCCCTACCTGCAGCCCTACGCCCGCCAACTGATCCCGATGGACCTGGCCGCCGACCTCAGCGCCGGCGTCGTCATCTTCGTCTTCACGCTGGTCGTGCTCTCGATGATGACGCGCGCGATCTCCAAGCAGGTCCAGCAAAGCGCCTTGAACGCACTTGACCGCGCGCTCGGCTTCCTGTTCGGGCTGGCCAGGGGTGCATTGATCGTCGTGCTTGCCTATATAGGGCTCGAACTGGTGATGCCGAAGGAGAAGCAGCCCGAGTTCGTGCGCACGGCACGCTTCATGCAGTTGATCGAGCCAGCGGCGAAGGAATTGGTTATTCTGCTGCCGGATCGTCTCGGCGGCAGCGGCGCCGGCGGCCAGAGCTCCGCCAAGCCGGATCCGGGCAAGGTAGTGCTCGACATCATCTCGCCGGTGGTCAAGTCGGCGCCGGAGGAGAATGCCGACGGCTACGCCACGGGCCAGCGCCAAGAAATGGACCGCCTGATCGGCAACACGCAGCAGAAACAGTGAGCGAAACGGAAAGCCATAGCCCATGACGTTTACCGCCATGCCCCCGGGCCCTGAAGACCGCGAGGCCGCCCCACTGGAAGACGACCATTTCCACGACGAATGCGGCATCTTCGGCATCTTCGGCCATCCCGAGGCCGCCGCGCACACGGCGCTGGGGCTGCATGCGCTGCAACACCGGGGCCAGGAGTCGGCCGGCATCGTCGCCTATGACGGCGGCCAGTTCCACAGCCACCGCGCGCTCGGGCTGGTCGGCGACAACTTCAACTCGCCGGCGATCATGGCACGGCTCAAGGGCAGCGTCGCCATCGGCCACGTGCGCTATTCGACTAGCGGCGACACGGTACTCAGGAACGTCCAGCCGCTGTTCGCGGAATTCAAGTTCGGCGGCCTCGCCGTCGCCCACAACGGCAACCTGACCAATGCATACGCCGTCCGCCGGGCGTTGGTCGAGCGCGGCTGCCTATTCCAGTCGACGAGCGACACCGAAACCATCATCCACCTGATCGCCATGAGCGAGTACGGCCGTGTCGTCGACCGCCTGACCGACGCGCTGACCCAGATCGAGGGCGCCTATTCGCTGGTCGCGCTGACCCAGAAGAAGCTGATCGGGGCGCGCGACGCCTATGGCGTGCGACCGCTGATCCTCGGCCGCCTCGGCGACGCCTACGTGCTGGCGTCCGAGACCTGCGCGCTCGACATCATCGGCGCCAAGTACATGCGCGACGTCGAGGCCGGCGAGATCGTCGTCATCGACGAAAAAGGCCTGCATTCGATCAAGCCGTTCAACAAGCGTTCGTCGCGCTTCTGCATCTTCGAGTACATCTATTTCGCCCGCCCCGACAGCATGCTCGAGGGCCGCGCCGTTTACGCCGCGCGCAAGAACATCGGCGCCGAGCTGGCGCGCGAAAGCTCGGTTCCCGCCGATGTCGTCGTGCCGGTGCCGGACTCGGGCGTGCCCGCCGCCATCGGCTATGCCCAGGAAGCCGCCATCCCGTTCGAACTCGGCATCATCCGCAACCACTACGTCGGCCGCACCTTCATCGAACCGACCGACCAGATTCGCCACTTGGGCGTGCGTCTCAAGCACAACGCCAACACGGCCTACCTCAAGGGCAAGCGCGTCGTGCTGGTCGACGACTCGATCGTGCGCGGCACGACGTCGACCAAGATCATCGAGATGGTCAGGAACGCCGGCGCCAAGGAGGTGCACATGCGCATCTCGTCGCCGCCGACCACCGACCCCTGCTTCTACGGCATCGACACGCCGAAGAAGGACGAACTCTTGGCCGGCCGCTACGACGTCGCTGGCATGGCCAAGGTGATCGGCGTCGACAGCCTCGCCTTTATTTCCATCGATGGGCTCTACCGCGCGGTCGGGCTGCCGAACCGCAACAACGAGACGCCGCAGTTCTGCGACGCCTGCTTCACCGGCGAATACCCGATCCAGCTGACCGACCGCCAGCACAAGAGCACGCCAAGCCTGCTTTCGCTCCTGGACGAACAGGCCTGAACGTGACCGCGGGCAGGCTTGCGGGGCGCATCGCGCTCGTCACTGGCGCATCGCGCGGCATCGGCGCCGCCGTGGCCCGCCGCTTCGCGCGCGAAGACGCCAAGCTCGTCCTCGTGGCGCGGACCACCGGCGGGCTCGAGGAACTCGACGACGATATCCGGAAGATCAGCGGCGAGCCGGCGACGCTGGTGCCCATGGACCTGACCGACTACGACAAGATCGATCACATGGGCGCGCTGCTTTTCGAGCGCTTCGGCCATCTCGACGTGCTCGTCGGCAACGCCGCCATGCTCGGCACCTTGAGCCCCTTGGGCCACACCGATCCGAAGGTCTGGGAACGCACGTTGGCGGTCAACCTGACCGCCAACTGGCGCCTGATCCGCGCCATGGACCCGCTGTTGCAGCGTTCCAAGGCGGGCCGCGCCATTTTCGTGACCTCGACCGTCGGTGCCGAGCCGCGCGCCTACTGGTCGGCCTACTCCGTTTCCAAAGCCGGCCTCGAAATGCTGGCGCGCACCTACGCGGCCGAGAACGCCAAGACCAAGGTCAAGGTCAA
>JAYNJY010000064.1:7066-9091 GCA_038110665.1 Rhodospirillaceae bacterium
AACCTGGTCAACCCCGGCGGCACCCGAACCGCGCTTCGCGCCCAGGCGATGCCGGGCGAAAACCCCGACAGCGTCAAGCTACCGGATGACGTAACCGAGGCCTTCGTCGACTTGGCCGAGGCCGGCTGCCAGGCCAACGGCACGCTCGTCGACTGCCGCTGATCAACCGGCGTCGAAAGGCGCGTTCGACGGCGCCAACGGATCGTTGCCGAGTATCGCGTCGGCCAGTTTCTCACCGATCATGATCGTCGGCGCGTTTAGGTTGCCGTTGGTGACGCTCGGCATGATCGAGGAGTCCACCACCCGCAGCCCGCCCACCCCATGCACCTTGCCGTCGGGCGCAACCACGGCCTGCGCGTCGGTGCCCATGCGGCAGGTGCCGCAGGGGTGGTAGGCGGTCTCGGCGGTGCGCGCCACCCAATCGTCGATCTCGTCGTCCGATTGGACGGCTTCACCCGGCGCGATCTCGCCGCCACGATAGGGATCGAGCGGCGCCTGGGCGAAGATGTTGCGGGTCAGCCTGACGGCGGCGCGAAAACCAGCGCGGTCGTCGGCGTGGTGGAGGTAGTTGAAAAACAGGCTCGGCTTCGCCGCCGCGTCCGGTGAGGTCAGGCGAAGCCGCCCCCGGCTCTTCGGCTTGTTGTGCCCGACGTGCACCTGGAAGCCGTGGCCGGCCGCGGCCGACGTGCCGTCGTAGCTCATGGCGGCGGGCAGGAAGTGGTACTGGATGTCAGGGAACGGCGCCGCCGGACCGCTCTTGATGAAGCCGCAGGACTCGAAATGGTTGGTGGCGCCGAGCCCGTCCTTGAACAGCAACCACCGCGCGCCGATCAGCGCCTTCGAGAACGCGTTGAGCTTTGAGGCCAGCGTCACCGGTTGGATACAGGCCTGCTGCACCCAGACTTCCAGGTGGTCGTGCAGGTTCTCGCCGACACCGGGAAGATCGTGCACCACCTGGATGCCCAATTCCTTGAGGTGCGCCGCCGGGCCGATGCCGGATAACATCAATATCTGCGGCGAGCCGAAGGCCCCGGCGGAGAGCACGACCTCGCGCGTCGCCCGGGCGACGTGCACCTGCCCGCCCCGCTCGTACTCGACGGCGACGGCGTGCGAACCTTCGAACACGACGCGGCGCGTGCGCGCGCCGGTCTCGACGTGCAGGTTGGAACGCTTCATGGCCGGCTTCAGGTATGCGTTGGCGGTGGAACAGCGCCGCCCCCCTTTGACCGTCATGTCCATGCGGCCGAAGCCTTCCTGGCTCCGGCCGTTGTAGTCGGCGGTGAGCGGATGGCCGGCGGCATGACCGGCATCGATGAAGGCGCGGTAGAGCAGGTTCTTCATGTCGTTGCCGTTGCAGACACCGAGCGGACCGGCACCGCCGCGATATTCGTCCGCGCCGTAGACGCAGGTCTCGGCACGGCGGAAGTACGGCAGCACGTCCGGGTAGCTCCAGCCGGTGGCGCCGAGCGCCTGCCATTCGGCGAAATCGCCGGGATGGCCGCGCACGTAAACCATGCCGTTGATCGACGACGAGCCGCCAAGCACCTTGCCGCGCGCCTGGTGGATGCGGCGCCCGGCGAGACCCGGCTCCGGCTCGGTCCAGAAGCCCCAGTCGTACTTCGCCGTGTTCATGGGGATCGAGAGCGCCGTCGGCATCTGGATGAAGACGCTGTCGTCGCGCCCGCCGAACTCGAGCACCAAGACGCGGTTCCGGCCGTCGGCGCTCAGGCGGTCGGCGAGCACGCTACCGGCCGAGCCGGCGCCAACGATGACGAAGTCGAATTCAGAACTCAGCACCATGTCCCCCAGCGCAAATTACCGCCGCTTGCCAAGGGCCTTGTTATCGAGCATTGCTTGCGACCAAACAAGGGCGGGAACACGATTGCGATGACGACGATCAAGGCGGTTCTGTTCGACAAGGACGGCACGCTAATCGATTTCGACGCGACCTGGCGGCCGACATACTTGGCGGCTGCGGCCGAAATTTTCGCCGGTGACGACGACGCGATCCGGCACGTACTCGCG
>JAYNJY010000064.1:9101-12073 GCA_038110665.1 Rhodospirillaceae bacterium
CCAACACCCGGTTCCGGCCGTCAGCGCTCAGGCGGTCGGCCAGCACGCAACCGGCCGAGCCCGCACCGACGATGACGAAATCGAATTCCATGCCCTGCAAAATGCCCCTAGCGTGCCGCTGCCGTCACTTGCCAAGGGCCTTGTTATCGAGCATTGCTTGCGGCGAAACAAGGGCGGGAAACACGGCAGCTATGGGCGATATCCGGGCGATCCTGTTCGACAAGGACGGCACGCTGATCGATTTCAATGCGACCTGGCGGCCGACCTACCTGGCGGCGGCGCGGGACGTTTTCGCCGGCGACGAGGCATTGGCCGGCCGCGTTCTCGCGGCCACCGGTATGACCGACCAGGGCGATTTCAGCCCGGGTTCGCTCCTCGCCGCCGGCAGCTACGCCGAGATCGCCGCCGAATGGGCGGCCCACGCCGGCGGCCTCACGCTAGAAGCCGCGCTCGAACGCATCACGCCGCTGTTCGAAGCGGGCGCGGTCGCCAACGCGCTGGCGCTGGTGGACTTGGCCCGGTTGTTCGCCGAACTCCGGGCGTCCGGCTATCGCATCGGCGTCGCTACCAACGATACCGAGACGAGCGCGCGCGGCACCATGGCCCGCCTTGCCGGCATCGACGCCGTCGACTTCGTCGTCGGCTGCGACAGCGGCCACGGCGGCAAGCCCGCACCCGGCATGTTCCTGGCGTTCTGCGCGGCCGTCGACGTCGCGCCGGAATACGTCGCCATGGTCGGCGACAACGTCCACGACCTGGAAATGGCCAGGCGCAGCGGCGCCGGACTGAAGATCGGCGTGCTCAGCGGATCATCCGGCAAAGCCGACCTCGCGCCGCACGCGGATCACGTCATCGCCGACATCGGCGAAATGCCGTCGCTGCTCGGCCGCTTGTCCGGTTAAGGCGTCTCGCGGGTCATCACTTCAATGACCGGCTCGAGATGGGTCGCCGACAGGCTGCCCTGAGGCCACAGCAGCCAGTAGCCGCCACCGGTCCGAACCTCTTTGGAACTGAGCCTGACTAGGCTGCCGTCGGCGATAGCCTGGCGGCAGAGCGGCAGCGAGCCCAACAACACGCCCGTCCCGGAGACCGCCGCCTGCATGGCGGTGATGAAGGTGTCGAAGCGGTGTGTCAGCGGCCCCGCAAGCGTCTCGTTGGTGGCGGCGTTCCATTCGGCCCAGCCGGGCCTCGGCCCGACCAGTGATATCGCCGGCAGGTTGCGCCAGTCGCCGTCCGGGGCGGTCGCCAGGAGTGTCGGCGAACAGACCGGGCTCATGACATCCTCGTAAAGCATGACACCCTGGCGTTCCGGCCAGGCATTGCCGAAGCGGACCTCCAGATCGGCACCGACGGCATCGTAATCGGTGATGCGGACGATGGAGGCGAGGTAGACCTGGATGTTCGGCCGCTCGCGCATCAACACCTCGATCCGGGGCGCCAGCCATAGGGTCGCCACGCTGACCGTTGCGGCGATGGAAATCCGGCTGGTACGGCGGTGGTCGAACATGTCGTGCGTGCTTTTCGACAACGCCTCGAGTGCGAGTTGCACGTGATAGAGATAGCCCTCGCCATCGAGCGTCAGTTCGACGCCGCGGCGATGGCGCTGGAACAATTGGACCTCCAGGCGGTCTTCCAACCGGCGGATGCGCTGACTGACCGCCGATTGCGTCAGCGACAGCTCGTTCGCGGCCGCGGTGAAGCTGCCGAGCCGGCCGGCCGCCTCGAACACCCGGATCCATTCCAAGGGCGGAAGTACGGGGGCTGCGGTGTTTTTAGCCATAATATAAATTAGGTCAAAGGGCCAATATACATCAATTCAAATAATACTCACGCTAGGCTAGTTTGGCTGCGACCGAGCGGCCCGGCCGCGCCGAGGAGAGACCATGATCTCGCAATCCCACATAATCGACGACGGTGCCGCCCTGCGGATCCGCTGGCAGGACGGCACGGAAGCCCGCTTTCACGCCTTCTGGCTCTACGACAACAGTTCCGCGCCCGAGATTCGCGATCCCGGCAACGGCCAACGCCTGATCACCATCGACCAGGTTCCGGCCGACGTCCGGATCGCCAGTGCCACGCCCGGCGACGGCAGGCTCGAAGTCGCCTTCACCGGCAACGCCGCACCGGTGCGGTTCGACGCCGACTGGCTGCGCCAGCGCATCTACGACCGGCCGGCGGCGCCGGCGCTGGTGCCTTCCGAGGTCGTGACCTGGGACGCCGAACTCGCCGGCCGGCTCCCGGTCCATACCTTGGATACCGTCAACGCCGACGCCCGTGCGAAACGCGACTGGCTCGCCGACGTCAGGCGCTGGGGCGTGGCCCGGCTTTCCGGCATGCCGGCACATCAAGGCGCCGTTATCGACGTGGTTCGGCTGTTCGGATACCTGCGCGAGACCAACTACGGGCCGACATTCCAGGTCCGCGCCGAGGTATCACCGACCAACCTCGCCTACACCAACATCGGTTTGCAGGCCCATACCGACAATCCCTACCGCGACCCGGTGCCGACGCTGCAACTGCTCGCCTGCCTTGAGAACACGGTCGAGGGCGGCGAGTCCGTCGTCGTCGACGGCTTCAAGGCGGCGCAGGTGTTGAAGGCCGAGGCGCCGGACGATTTCGAACTGCTCGCCACCTACACGGCGCGCTTCGAGTACGCCGGGCAGTCGGGCGTGCGCCTGAATTCGCGCCGGCCGATGATCGAGACCGCGGCCGACGGCGAACTGCGCCACATCCGCTTCAACAGCCGCTCGATCGCACCGCTGACGGATATCCCCTACGCCCGCATGGAGGCCTACTACCGTGCCTACCGACACTTGAGCGAGATCATAGACCGGCCGGGCATGCGGGTCGGCTTCCGACTCGCACCGGGCGAACTGTTCATCGTCGACAACCGCCGGGTGCTGCATGCCCGCGCATCCTTCGGCAGTTCCGGCAATCGGCTGCTGGAAGGCTGCTACGCCGACGTCGACGGC
>JAYNJY010000064.1:12083-13204 GCA_038110665.1 Rhodospirillaceae bacterium
ACCCTAGCCGCCCTCGACGCACAACTCGGAGCCCAAGCCGCATGACCAACGACACGCTCGAACTCAACGCCGCCAACATCGTCGACTACGTCGGGCGCATCCTGGAACGGCGCGGCGGCGACTCGTATCTCGGCGAGGACGTGACCATGCTCGAGCACATGCTCCAGGCGGCGACCCTGGCCGAGGCCGAGGGCGCCGACGACGAACTCGTCGCCGCCGCCTTGCTGCACGACATCGGCCATTATACCGGCGAATTTTCAGAAGAACTGGCGCTCGAGGTCGACAACCACCACGACGACGGCGGCGCCGCCGTACTCGCACCCTTCTTCCCGGCCCGGCTGGTCGGCTGCGTGCGTAACCACGTCGCCGCCAAACGCTATCTCTGCGCCGTCGATCCGGAATACCTGGCGCGGCTGTCGCCGGCCTCGGTCCGCACGCTCGAATTGCAAGGCGGCCCGATAAGCCCGCAGGAGGTCGCCGCCTTCGAAAGCCTGCCAGATTTCGCCGATTCCGTGCGCGTCCGCCAGTGGGACGACGCCGCCAAGGTCGCCGGCCGGACGACGCCCGGCTTTCGCCATTTTGCCCCGATGCTGCGCCGGCTTGCCGAAATCGGCCCACAAGGCGGCGCGAGGTAGGGCTAGACCGGCAAAAGAATCTCAATCAAGATGGAGGTAACGAATCTGTCACAATTCCGCAAAATACCACTGTTATTGAAATGCCGCACTGCGGCGAGAGTCGTACAGGAGAGGAAAAAAGATGAAAATCACTAACACGAAACATTTGATGGCCGGCATGGTTGCCGCCGCGGCGCTCACCGTCGTTGCGTCCGCGAATGTCAAAGCGGCAACCGAACTGACCGTTTACACGGCCGTCGAGGCGGAAGATCTCAAGCGCTACGCCGAGACCTTCATGAAGGATCATCCGGACATCAAGATCAAATGGGTCCGCGATTCCACCGGTATCGTCACCGCCAAGCTGCTGGCCGAAAAGAACAACCCGCAGGCCGACGTGGTCTGGGGCCTGGCCGCCACCTCGCTGCTGCTGTTGAAGACCGAAGGCATGCTCGAGCCGTATGCGCCGAAGGGCGTCGAAAAGCTCGACAAGAAGTTCGTCGACAAGTC
>JAYNJY010000065.1:0-8455 GCA_038110665.1 Rhodospirillaceae bacterium
GGGTGAACCTAGTTGGCTGCTGGTTCCGCTGAGTCGGTCGCGGGGATCCGAACTCCTGCGCTCGGGTTCGTAATTCCGACTGATCCGGTTAGATTTCGGGTCATGGCTGTCACGGTTCGCATTCCCACCACCTTGCGTCCCCTCTCCGGGGGAGCCAAGCAGGTCGAGGTCGCTCCGGGTCCGCTCTCGGAGGTGATCGCCGGTCTCGAGGCGGCGCATCCGGGTTTCGCCGATCGTCTCCTCGACGAGGACGGTGGGCTGCGCAAGTTCGTGAATGTCTTCGTCGACGATGACGACGTGCGGTACCTCGACGGGTTGACCACCGAGGTCGCCGACGGCATCACCGTCAGCATCATCCCCGCTGTCGCCGGCGGCTGAACCCCACTCGGCGTTCTCCCGCGCGGTGTTCGCGCTCCGATTGTCGGTTGGCAGTCGCCCTTGTAGAGTGCTAGCACTCGCGTGGGCCGAGTGCCAGATTTCGGCTCGAACCCAGCGACGACCCCGTTTCTCGGGGTCCCCCAGGCAACAACGACACCGTCCAACGGAGGACAACAGATGCCGAAGATGATTGCTTTCGATGCCGAGGCCCGACGCGGTCTCGAGGCGGGCATGAACAAGCTCGCCGACGCCGTCCGAGTGACCCTCGGACCCAAGGGACGCAACGTCGTCCTCGAGAAGAAGTGGGGCGCCCCCACGATCACCAACGATGGCGTCTCGATCGCCAAGGAGATCGAGCTCGACGATCCCTACGAGAAGATCGGCGCCGAACTGGTCAAGGAAGTCGCCAAGAAGACCGACGACGTTGCCGGTGACGGCACCACCACCGCGACCGTGCTCGCCTGGGCGATGGTCCGCGAGGGCATCCGCAACGTGGCTGCCGGCGCCAACCCGATGGGTCTGAAGCGCGGCATCGAGGCGGCTGTCGAGGCGGCGGTCGGCTCGATCCGCTCACTCGCCAAGGACGTCGACTCGAAGGATCAGATCGCGCAGGTCGCGTCCATCTCGGCCGCTGACAACGAGATCGGCTCGATGATTTCCGACGCGATCGACAAGGTCGGCAAGGACGGCGTGATCACCGTCGAGGAGAGCCAGACCTTCGGCATGGACATGGACCTCGTGGAGGGCATGCGCTTCGACAAGGGCTACATCTCCCCCTACTTCGTGACCGACACCGACCGTATGGAGGCGTCGCTCGACGATCCCTACGTGCTGCTCGTGTCGTCGAAGATCACGAACGTCCGCGACCTCGTGCCTCTCCTCGAGAAGGTCATGCAGAGCTCGCGTCCGCTGGTGATCATCGCCGAGGACATCGAGGGCGAGGCGCTCGCCACCCTCGTCGTCAACAAGCTGCGTGGCGGCATGAAGGTCGCCGCCGTCAAGGCGCCGGGCTTCGGCGACCGCCGCAAGGCCATGCTCGAGGACATCGCCATCCTGACCAACGGCCAGGTGATCTCCGAAGACCTCGGCATCAAGCTCGAGAACGTCACCATCGACATGCTCGGCACCGCCAAGAAGGTCTCGATCTCCAAGGAAGAGACCACCATCGTCGAAGGCTCGGGCAAGAAGAAGGACATCCAGGGCCGCTGCGGCCAGATCCGTGCCCAGATCGAGGAAACCACCTCCGACTACGACCGCGAGAAGCTGCAGGAGCGGCTGGCCAAGCTGGCCGGCGGCGTTGCCGTGATCCGCGTCGGCGGTGCCACCGAGATCGAGGTGAAGGAGCGCAAGGACCGCGTCGATGACGCGCTTCATGCCACCCGCGCCGCGGTCGAGGAAGGCGTCGTCGCCGGCGGCGGCTCCGCCCTGCTGTTCGCCACTCGCGCGCTGAAGAACGCGGTCGGCGTCAATGCCGACCAGAACGTCGGCATCGAGATCGTCAAGAAGGCGCTGCAGACCCCGCTCCGTCAGATCGCCGAGAACGCTGGCGAAGACGGTGCCGTGGTCGCCGGCAAGCTCTTGGAGCAGAAGGATACCAACCGCGGCTTCAACGCGCAGACGGAAGAATACTGCGACATGATCAAGGAGGGTATCATCGACCCGGCCAAGGTCGTGCGCACCGCGCTGCAGGACGCCGCTTCGGTTGCCGCGCTTCTGATCACCACCGAAGCCATGGTGGCCGAGAAGCCGGAAAAGAAGGATCCGATGCCCGCCGGTGACATGGGCGGCATGGGCGGCATGGGCGGTATGGGCTTCTAAGCCCGGCCATAGCCGACATCCGAAAGAATCAGGGCCGCTCCTTCGGGAGCGGCCCTTTTCTTTACGCCACCGCCGCTCCTTCGGGAGCGGCCCTATTCTTTACGTTGCGGCCGCTCCCGAGGGAGCGGCCTTTATTTGTTGCCCCCCGGCGGGCGTCCGCGTCAGTCGCTGGCGACTTCCAGCTTGCCGGTGACACCGTGCTTGTCGATCAGCGTCTGCACCAGGCCCGAGCCCTTGGCGTCCTGGATGAAGGCTTCGACGAAGGCGTTGAGCTTCTTCGCCGCGGGCCGCGTGCCGATGGCCTGGGTCACCGTGGTGAAGCGGCCGGGGATCAGCCGAGAGCCCGGCATCTCGAGCGAATTCTCCTTGAGCGCGGGCACCAGCCCGGCGAGCGCGTCCTGCCCGCCCTGATCGCCGTGCTTGAACATCTGGAAGGTCGCGGGCAGGCCCTTGGCGCGTACCAGTTCGGCGTGCTTGAGCGTGCGCGAGAGGTAAAGGTCGTAGGCCGAGCGGTCGGAAACGGCGATCTTGATGCCGGGTTGGTCGACGTCCTCGATGGTCTGCAGCTTGGAGCCGGCCGGCACCAGGTAGGTCGCCTCGATTTCCACGTAGGGGCTGCAGAACGCGATCACCTCGGCGCGCTTCGGCTCGATGGCGATCAGCCCGATGTCCCAGCCGGCGACCGCGTCGGCGACTTCGCCGGGCGTCGGGAAGGTGTTGTACTTGACCTTGACGCCGAGCTTGTCGGCAATGCCTTTGGCCATGTCCGGCGACACGCCCTCGGGCCCGCCGTCGGCGCTCTTGCCGGTGACCAGCAGGATGTTGCCCAGGTTGACGCCGGCGTGGAGCACGCCCGGTTCCACCAGTTCGGCGCGGATCGCTTCGATGTCGAATTCGGTCATGGTCCCCTCCCTTCGTTGCGACCCGCGACGATGGTGCATCGGGGCGGGCGAATCAACGCCCGCCGAACACGAGGCCGCCCGGCATGCCGAGCCAACGCCACGCCGCGGCGTTCAGCGTGACCGCGGAAAACGCGAAGGCGGCGGCCGTCGCCAGCGCCGCGCCCATGATGCCGTAGCTCGGGATCAGCGCCAGGTTGAGCAGCACGTTGACGGTGATGTTGGCGGTCATCAGCGCGCTCTGTCGGCCGGGCTGGCCGGCCTGCATCAGGATGAAGTCGAGCGGCACGAAGGCGGCATAGAGGCCGAGCCCGATGGTCAGCGGGATCAGCACCTCGCGCGCGCCGACGACCAGCCCGTCGGCGAACCACGGCGCCAGGTAAGGGAACGCCACGTGCACGATGCCGGCGGTGACGACGAAGATGGCGAGGCTCGCCGCCATGACGCGCCGGGCGAAGCGGCCGAGCGCCACGCGGTCCGCCGTCGCCACCAGCTTGACCAGCATCGGGTTGACGACCGTGCGCACCACGGTCGGCACCTGGTAGAGGCCTTCGATGAACATGGCGGCGAAACTGTAGACGCCGACCGCCGCGTCGTCGACGAACAGCGCCAGCATCAGCACGTCGACGCGGATGTAGCTTTCCGCCAGGAACCCGTTGGGCAGCGCCCGGGTGCCGAAGTCGAGATGGCGGCCGATCCATTGCCGCGTCACGCGTACCGCGCGGCCGCCGGGCTGCCACGGCCGCACCAGGAACAGCAACGGCACCAGGATCACCGCCTCGGCGACGGAAAACGCCGCGCCCAGTTCGTAGGCGGGCCGGTCGCGGAGCGCGACCAGCAGTGCGAGGCCAAGGATCGACAACACCCGCATGCCCTGCACGACGGCGAAGGCGCGCATCCGCCGCTCGCCGTTGAGCACGCCGAGCAGCACCTTGTTGATGGCGAAGGGCATCAGGCCGGGCGCCGCCAGCGCGACGCCTTTGCCGACCGGAACGCTGTCGGCGAGCGTGCCGACGACGCCGGCCGCGGCCCACAGCACGAACGCCACCGCACCGCCGATCACGGCCGCCAGCGTCACCGCGGTCTGCGCGATGGCGCGCGTCTCGGCCCGGTCGCCGGCGAACTCGGCGACGTGCTTCTGCGCCGAATCGTGCACGCCGAACACCGCGAGCTGCGCGGCGACCACGTAGACCGCGTAGATCTGGTTGAACACGCCGAGCGCCGCCGTGCCGAAGTGCCAGGCGATGAAGAAGTTGAGGATCACGCCGGTCGCGGCCATCAGCGCGAAGGCGCCGTAGTTCCACGCGGTGTCGCCGACGAATTTCCGGTCGAGCGTGCCGCCTGTCCCGGTCATGGTCAGTAGAGCTTGGGGATCATGTCGATGCCCGACATGACCTCTTCGAGATTGAGGCCGACCTGCTCGGCGAATTCGCGCAATATGCCCATGTCGGGTTCGTTGTCGTGGGCGGTCAGCTTGAGCGCCTCGGCGCGGCTGATCAGGCCTTTCCGGATCTGCTGGCTGCGATAGGTGTCGAACTCGGAAAAGCCGGCGACGGTGTAGTAGATGTGGTTGATGAAGGTGGTGTAGCCGTCGCCGATGCGCCAGGTATTCGAGGTGTGCGGCGCGGTCTCCCAGCCGTACTGGCCGATCAGGGTACGGTTGATCTCGCCCTCGTCCCAGGGGATGTGGTGGAACAGGTAGAGGAAGTCGTCCTTGGCCAGGAACGACGAGCGGAACGCATTGACGCTGTCGACCAGCGATTCGTTGATGTAGGCGGGGTTGAGCAGGTATTGCGCCGCATAGAAGCCGGCGATCTGCAGCTTGTTGAGCATCGAAAAGGCGAACAGCCGCTGGCCGTGCTGCGGCTCGCGCACGCCGGCGAAACCACCCTTGAAGTCGGTGCGCTCGAGTTCGTTGCCGGCGCAGAAGATGACCAGCGGAATGCCGAGTTTGCGCCGGAGCTGGCGGCCGATGTCGTAGAAGAACTTATCGCCGGCCATGAACAGCGGCACCATGCCGAGGTGCGGCCGCTTCAGCCAGGCCAGGATGTTCTTGCGCATGTAACGGCGTTTCGCCGGAATGTCGGCGGCGCGCAGGATGTGTTCGACGCCGAGCGCACCCAGCATGCGCGCCTGGTTGCGGCGCGCGATGCCGGTCACCATGCCCCAGTCGTAGGAGTAGGCGACCGGGTTCATCTTGTACTCGGTCTTGATCAGATGCAGCCCGTAGGAGCTGTCGCGTCCGCCCGAGAAGGCGACGATGCAGTCGGGCGAGCCGTCCTTCGAGCGATGCTTGGCGAGTTGCGCCTCGAGCGCGTCGTGCCCGGCCAAGGCCATCGGCTGGTAGTCGCGGCAGTGGTTGCAGACACCGTCGGCGTCGAACTCGATGAACGGATAGGTCGCCGGCAGGATGCAGCGCGTGCAGCGCTTGATGTCGGGCACGCGGCTCGACATGTCCTCGACGCTGAAGCGCGCCGGCGGTACCGCCGGGGCGGCCGCCTTGCCGTCGGCGGCGAGCCCGAACAGCACCGGGCGCTCGGGTGTGGCGAATGGGATCAGGCAGCCCTGGCCGGCGGCGATCTGTTGCGGCGCCGGCGTGACGCCTTCGAAATGCGGCTTGTTGCGGGCCAGGAACTGGCTCAGGAAATAGGCTTCCGAGGCGAAGAACATGAAGCCGCTTTCCGGCGACGGCGCGACGTAGAGCGAGCCGACGTTGGTGGCGAGGCCGAGCGCCGCCATGTCGGTGCGCAGGAAGGCGATCGACGCGGTGCCCTCGATCTCGGCGTAGAGCGCCTTGAGGCCGGCCTCGAGGCCGCCCTTGTCGCGGGTGTGGCGGTCGAGCAGCCGGAACAGCACTTCGGAATCGATGTCGTGCTCCTGCTTCAGCCCGGCATGGCGGTGGCGCAGCGCGGCGTCGTTGGTGTCGATGCCGTTGTGGATGCCGGCGGTGTTGTCGACCAGCACCGGGTGGTTGTTGCCGGCGATGATCTCGGCGCCGTTGGTGACCAGCCGGCAGTGGCCCATGACGGCCACCGACTCGGTCAGCCGGGCGTCGGCGTCGATCGGCAGTTCGGACAGGTTGGCGGCGAGGAAATCCTGGTAACCGCGTGAGCGCATCATGCGCCTAGGCGCCATGGCCAGCCCGCTTGCTTCCTGGCCGCGCGGCTCGGAAAGCTCGAACAGGTCGGTGAGATAGCCGCGCAGGCGGTCGGGACCCAACCGCGCACCGGGCTTGGCGATGAAGCCGAAAATGCCGCACATGGCATAGTTTGGTAACCGAGCAATCGGCCGACGACAAGGTGAAAGATCGGCCTCCGGGTTGCCGCCCGGCACGCGCTTCGGCATTGCATTCCGTCGCCCAATGGGTAGGGTGTGGGCGTTTCCGAAAGGCCGGGTTCCACATGGCTCACTACATCGGATATTTCATCGAGGACGGCCGCCAGGCCTGGGCGCTCGGCGCCGTCGGCCTGGTCTGGCTCAGTTTCACCGCGCTCGGCGCCGCCGCCGGCGGACGCAACCGCTTGCGCGAGGTCGATCACCTGATCGGCTGGGCGCTGTTGGGCCTGCTGTTCACCCTGGCCGGCGTGTTTGCCAAGCTGCCGTTCACCTGGCTCACGCTGATCGCCGCCATTGCCGCCGTGACCGCGGGCGTCTACGCCTTGCGCCGCGACCGCAGCCTGCTGGCGCCCGGCCTCGGCCGGGTGCTGTTGCTCGGCCTGCCGTTCCTGGTGCTGGCGGCGGCGATGCAGGGTTCGCAGTGGGACGAGTTCACCGACTGGTTGGTGATCCCGCGCTACATGCTCGAAAGCGATGCCTTCCCGAGCCGCGCCAATCCGTTCACCGCCGCGTCCTTCGCCGGCTATCCCTACAGCTGGCATTTCGTCGGCTATCTCGCCGGGCGCATCGCCGGCGGGCTGGTCGAAAGCGCCGGCGCGCTCTCCAACGTGCTTTTGCTGTTCGGCTTGGCGCTCTTGGTCGCGCGCCTGGTGCTGATCGGCGCCGGCTGCCATCCGGAAGGCGAGCGCCCGGGCTGGGCGTTGCTGGCGGCTTCGATGCTGGCGGTGACGCTGGTCAACCCGACCTTCGCCCAGAAGATCGTGCTCACCGCCTACGCCGAGACGGCGACGGCGATTGCCACCGCCACCGCCATGATCCTGCTCTGGATGGTGCTCGACGCCTTGGTGGCGCGTGAGTTCGACCGTGCCGGCCGGCTCGCCTGGAGCGTCGGCCTGGTACTGGCGCTGCTGATCAACCTGAAGCAGGCGACGCTGGTGCTCGCGGTGATCGTCGTGCTAGCGGCACTGTTCATGGCGCTCCGCGACCGCGCCGTGCCGACGATGCGATTTTTGCGCCTGTTGCCGGCGATCATGCTGCCGGCGGCGGTGATCTTCGCCACCTGGCGCTACCATCTGGCGCAGGAACTCACGGTGCGCGAACTCGCCCTGCAGCCGATGCAGAAATGGCTGGTCGACCTGATCCCGCAGATCCTAGCCAAGATGCTGATCGTGCTCGCCAAGAAGGGCTATTACCTGGCGTTGGCCCTGGTCCTGCTCGGCTGCGGCGTGGTCGGCTTCTGGCGCGCGCGTTCGTCCTTCGACCGGCTTGCTGCGCTCGCGGCACTGGTGTTCCTCGGCTACAACGCCTTCCTGCTGTTCGCCTACGTCACCACCTTCGACAGGTTCGATGCGCTGCGCACGGCCTCCTACTGGCGCTACAATATGCACTTGGGCGGCATCGTCGTCGCCTTCGCCGCCTACGCGGCGGCGGTGTTGTGGCGGACGCGCCTGGCCGACAAGGTGCGGCCGCAACGGCTGGCCTGGCTGCCAGTGATCCTGATCGTCGCCGCGCCGTTCGTGTTCGCGTCCAAGCTCCGCTTTGACCGCGAGCCGACGACGCGGCACTTCCGCGAGATCGGCGCTGCCGTGGCGCAACTGGTGCGGCCGGGCGACCGCATCTACAACGTCGATCCGAGGGGATCGGGCGAATCGAGCGCGGCGCTCACCTACGAGCTGCGCGAACGTGCCGTCTACACCGGCCAGATCAGCGCGTTCTCGCCCGACCGGGTCAAGACGCTGCGCGACGCGCTCGCCGCCAACGAGGTCAACGCACTGCTGGTCTACTCCTTGGTGGCCGGGTTCGAGGACGTGCTCGGCATCCGCCTCGACCCGTCGCGGACCTACTTGCTGCGCCGCGCTGATGGCGCCTGGCGGGTGGTGGCGTCCTGGCCGAAGCCGAAATCCGAGTCAATCGAAAAACTCAAGCCCGGACGCTGGAACTCCCCGTTCGTCCTGGCCGCCCGCTACCGGCGTTATGCAACGCTCATCGAGCGCGGGCAGGGGGAGATCGTCGCCCGCGCCCTG
>JAYNJY010000065.1:8465-9396 GCA_038110665.1 Rhodospirillaceae bacterium
TCCGGATCGATCGCCTTGATCAGCGCGGCGTGGTCGAGGTCGCCGAAACCGGCCGCGATCAGCTTGTCGTAGAGTTCGCGGCTCAAGCGTGTCGCCGGCAGCTCGATACCGAGCTGGCTCGCCAATTCCACAGCCTGGTCCATGTCCTTCCTTTGCACCGTGGCGCGCGCGCCGGGCTGCAGCTTGCCGGTGACCATGCGTTCGCCGTGCACTTCGAGCACGCGCGAATCTGCGAAGCCGCCCTTGAGCGCGTTGCGCACCCGGGCCGGATCGACGCCGGCATGGCGCGCCAGCGTCAGCGCCTCGGCGACGGCGCCGATGTTGAGCCCGACAATGACCTGGTTGGCCGCCTTGGCAACCTGGCCGGCGCCGACGTCGCCGACATGGGTGGTGCGCGACCCCAGCACCTCGAAGATCGGCATGGCGCGGGCGATGGCGGCGTCGCTGCCGCCGGCCATGATGATCAGGCTGCCGGCCTCGGCGCCAATGGTGCCGCCCGATACCGGCGCGTCTACGAAATCCGCGCCCTTTTCGGCCAGCCTTGCGGCGAGCGCGCGGGTCACCGGCAGCTTGGTGGTGCTCATGTCGATGACCAGGAGGCCCGGCCGCGCGCTGCCGAGAATGCCGCCCGGGCCGGCGATGACCTTCTTGACCGCCGGCGTGTCGGTCAGCATGGTGATGACCACGTCGGCCACGCCGGCCGCCGTCGCCGGCGACGGTGCGGCGGCCATGCCCTCGGCCGTGAGCTCGTCCATGGCCGGCCGGGAGCGGTTGTGGACGGTCATCGCCGCCCCGGCGCGGTGCAGGTTGCGGGCCATCGGCCGGCCCATCATGCCGAGCCCGATGAAGCCGATGGAGGTGCCGTCGAGCGTCATGATTCTTCCCCTGAAAAGGCCGGTTTGCTTGCGGGTTCCGGTCTCGCAGCTTAAAT
>JAYNJY010000065.1:9406-13051 GCA_038110665.1 Rhodospirillaceae bacterium
CATCGGCGCGGTGCAGGTTTCTGGCTATTGGCCGGCCCATCATGCCGAGCCCGATTATCCCGATGGTTCTGCCGTCCAGCGTCATGACTCCCCCATGAAATGGCGGGTTTGCTTGCGGGTTCCGGTCCAGCAGCTTAAATAGCGCATCCCAAACCGTCCAGCCGCCGGAGCGTGCCTGAAAAATGGCCCAATTGGCCCCTATCGTCGATGTCGTGCTGCCGATCTTCGCCATCATTCTGGCGGGCTACCTGGTCGGCCGCCGCGGCCTCCTGGGTGACGCCAGTTCGGAGGCACTCAACGCCTTCGTCTATTACGTGGCGCTGCCGGTGCTGCTGTTCTACGCCATGGCTCGGGTCAAGCCGGAGACCATCTTCAACATGCCGTTCCTTGCCGCCTACCTCGGCGGCGGCATCGTCGCCTTCGCGCTTGCCTACGTCGTCTCGCGCCTGATGTTCCGCCACCGCCAGGCGGAAGGCGCGTTGTTCGGCATGGCCGCCGTGTTCGGCAACACCGGCTACATGGGCATCCCGCTGACCCTGATCGCCTTCGGCGAGGAGGGCCAGGTGCTGAGCATCGTGGCGACCGCGCTGCAGGGCCTGATCTGGGTGCCGGCGGTGCTGATCCTGATCGAGGGCGACCTGCAGGCCGAGGGCGCGCCGATGCGGCGCATCGTCCGCGTCGCCCGCGCCGTCGCGTTCAACCCGATGATCGCCGCGCCGGCGGTCGGCATCCTGTGGTCCCTGGGCGGCCTGCAGCTGCCGACGCCGTTCGCCAACTTCTGTTCGGTGCTGGGCGCGGCCGCCGGCCCCTGCGCGCTGTTCGCGCTCGGCCTCTTCCTGGTCGACAAGCCGGTCTCCGAGGGCATCGCCGAGGTCAGCGCCATGGTGGTGTTCAAGCTCGCCGTCTATCCGATCATCGTCGCGGTGATCGCCTTCGGCGTCGTCGACCTGGCGCCGCGCGCGGCGGCCATCGCCGTCGTGCTGGCGGCGCTGCCGGCCGGCGCCAACTGTTTCGTGCTGGCGCAGAACTATGGCACCTTCGTGCAGCGGTCGTCGTCGGCGATCCTGTTCTCGACGGCGCTCGCGGTCGCCACCGTGTCTTTGCTGTTCGCCACCCAATACTTGAACGTTCGCTGAGGAGGCGACCCGGGATGATCCGCATGATCGGCAGGGTATTCGTGGTCACCGGCGCCGCCGGATTCGTCGGCGCCGTCGGCTGGTGGTTCATGTTCTTCCACCAGATGCTCGGCGACAACGTCAAGCAGGCGAGCGAATGCTTCTACTCGACGACGCTGCAATGCGCCGTCGCCGATGCCGCCGGCAGCATGCTGGAGATTCCGCCCTACGACCCCAAGCTGCTGTGGGGCGCCGGTGCGGTCGCCGCGGTCGGCTTGCTGATCGGCATCTTCGCGCCCGAATAGGCGCTCAGCCCGCGTCCGCTTGCAGGAACGCGCGGATGCGCGCCACCGCCTCGGCCAGGCCCAGGCGGACCGGCTCGACGCCTTCGGGAAAGGCTGTCTTGAGCCGGCTCGGCATGGCGCGGTCGAGCAGCACGAACACGCCCTTGTCGCCGGCCCGCCGGAGCAGCCGGCCATAGGCCTGCTTGAGGCGCAGCCGCGCCAGCATGGTGTCGTACTCGCCGCCGCCGAAGGCCTGTTTGCGCGCCTTGTGGATCAGCGTCGGGCGCGGCCACGGCACGCGGTCGAAGGCGATCAGCCGGAGCGAGCGGCCGGGCACGTCGACGCCGTCGCGGACGGCATCGGTGCCGAGCAGGCAGGCGTCCTCCTCGGCGCGGAAGATGTCGATCAGCGTGCCGGTGTCCATTGCGTCGACGTGCTGGGCTAGCAGCGGCAGGCCGGCGTCCTCCAACGGCCCGGCGATGCGCTCGTGCACGGCGCGGAGCCGCTGGATCGCGGTGAACAGCCCGAGCGCGCCGCCGCCCGCCGCGATGAACAGTTCGCGGTACGCGGCGGCGATCTGTTGCACGTCGTTGCGGCCGACATCGCCGACCACCAGGACCTGGGTGTTGCGGGCGTAGTCGAACGGCGAGGCGTGCGCCGCCTCGGTCAACTCGACGGGGATGTGCTTGGCGCCGGTGCGGGCCTCGGCGCCGGCCCAGCCCGAGTCTTCGGCGCCGGCGGTCTGGTCGCGCAGCGTCGCCGATGTCACGAGCACGCCGTGCGCGGGTTCGAACACGGCCTCGGCGAGCGGCCGGGTCGGGTCGAGCCAATGGCGGCGGTAGCCGACGTCGGCGTCGCGTCCGGCGATGCGCTCGATGGCGAACCAGTCGACGAACTCGGACGGCGTCTCGGCGGCGAGGCTCGCCAGCATGTCGCGCCAGGCGACCAGCGGCAGCAGCGCGCGCCGCGTGATCGAGCGTTGCAGGCCCTCGATGCGTGCCCGCGTCGCGCTGTCGAGTTCGTCGGCTTCGGCGTCGAGCCGGGCGGCGAGGCCTTTCATCAATCCCTCGAGCGGCTTCGACAACGTGAGCAAGGCATCGGCCAAAGCCGCCGCCGCGTCCAACAGGCCATCGACCGGCGGGCGCGTGCCGGTCTCGAGATCGAAGGGGCCGTCGGCGCCGGCGTCGCGCGCATAGACCTGCTGGCGCACCAGGGCGAGGAAGTTTTCAGCCAACCCGATCGGGTTGTCGCCGGCTAGGCGCTGCGGCCAGCCCGATGTCGGTAGCACCCGCGCGGCGCGCAGCGTCTCGTCCATCAATTCCTCGGCGCGTTCATCGCCCTCGATCAATTCGCCGGCGCGCGCCTTGAGCCCGCGCGCCCGGCGCCTGGAACCCTCCTCGGCGCCGATCAGCCAGCGCCTGAGTTCGGCCGTCTCGCGGCCCGAGAGATGCGCCGCGAAGGCGCTGTCGGCGGCGTCAAACAACTGGTGGCCCTCGTCGAAGACATAGCGCGTCGGTAACTGGCCGTCGTCGGCCGCGCCGATGCCGCCGCCGAGCGCCGCCTGGACCATGACCAGCGCGTGGTTGGCGATCACCAGGTCGGCGTGGCGGGCGCGGCGTTGGGTGCGTTCGATGAAGCATTTGCGGTAGTGGTCGCAGGCGGCGTAGATGCATTCGCCGCGCGTGTCGGTGAGGCCGAGCGTCAGGCGGTGGCCCAACAGCTCGACCAGCCAGGCCGGAAAGTCGCCGCCCATAATGTCGCCGTCGCGCGTCGCCGCCGCCCAACGCGCGACGAGGCCGAGCGCGACCGCGTCGTCCGCGCCGATGCGCCCGACGGCTTCCGCCAGGTTGAGCAGACAGAGATAGTTCTCCCGGCCCTTGCGGATGACGACACGGCGTTCCTTCTCCGCCGGTGTCGGGCACAGCCGGTCGAGTTCGCCGTCGAGCTGGCGTTGCAGGTTGCGGGTATAGGTCGAGATCCAGACCGCACCCTCGTTAGCCTCCGCCCACAGGCTCGCCGGCGCGACGTAGCCGAGCGTCTTGCCGACGCCGGTGCCGGCCTCGGCCAGCACCAGGTTGGGTTCGCCCTTGCGGTTGCGCGGCCGGAAGGCGGCGGTGCAGGTGGCGACGTAGGCACGCTGGCCGGGGCGGTCCTCGGCGCCGGAACCGAGCAGTTCGGTCAGGCGCCCGGTGGCCTCGCCGGTTTCGACGGCGAAATTGGTCGGCTGGGTGGTGACGCCCTGGTCC
>JAYNJY010000066.1:0-13043 GCA_038110665.1 Rhodospirillaceae bacterium
CGCCGCCTACGGCAGCCTGCGCCGGGGCCTCGCCGGCTACCGCAAACTGAACATGGAACGCGCGTTGCGCTACCTCGGCCCCTGCCTGATCCCGGGTCGGCTCTACGATCTCGGCTCCTATCCCGGCCTGGTCGCCGGCGACGGCGAAGTGGTCGGCGAGCTTTTCGAGATGCGCAACGACGTGGTGCTGCGGCGCCTCGACGTGTTCGAGGGGTTCGATGCGCGCCGCCCCGCCGACAGCCTGTTCACGCGCGAACGCGTCCAGTTGGTCGAACCGGACGTGGATGCCTGGGTCTATTTCCACAATCGCCCGAAACCGTCCGACCGACCGGTCGCGTCCGGAGACTGGGTCGAACACCGGCGGTTGACGGGCCGGCGCTGACGCGGGCGCGGCAAGCCGCCGCTGCCGTGACGTCCTAGAGGATACCGCCCGGCTTCTTCAGCGCATGGGTCGAAAGCTGCTCGACGATGTGGTCGAAGGCATCGTCGAGGGAATCGGTCGCGAAGAACAGCTTCAGGTCGTCCGCGACGATGGTGCCGTGGCGCACCAGCGCGTCGAAATCGACGACCTCGTCCCAGAACGACTTGCCGTAGAGTACCACCGGCAGCTGCTTGGAGAGCTTCCGGGTCTGGATCAGCGTCAGCGTCTCGAACAGTTCGTCGAGCGTGCCGAAACCGCCCGGAAACACCACCAGCGCCTTGGCCAGGTAGATGAACCAGAACTTGCGCATGAAGAAGTAGTGGAACTCGAAGTTGAGCTCGCGGGTGATGTAGGGGTTGTCGACCTGCTCGTGCGGCAGCAAAATGTTGAAGCCGATGTTGATGCCGCCGGCCTCGGAGGCGCCGCGGTTGGCCGCCTCCATGATGCCCGGGCCGCCGCCGGTGCAGACCAGAAACCGCCGGCTCGGGTCTTCCAGGCCTTTCGACCAGGTCGTCAGCCGGCCGGCGAGCGCGCGCGCATCCTCGTAGTAGCGCGACATGGCTAGCGCCCGCTCGGCGGCGGCCGTATCGCCACCCTGCGCCCGTGCCTCCGCGAGGCGCGCCTCGGCGACATCCTTGGGCGACATGCGGGCGGAACCGAAGAACACGATGACGTCGCTGACGTTCTGGTCGCGGAACCGCGCCTTCGGCTCGATGTATTCGGAAAGGATGCTGATCTCGCGGGCATCCGGGCTCTTCAGGAAGCGCTGGTTGCGTTAGGCCTTGGGAACGTCGGGGTTCTTTTGCTTGCTCATGCGGCGGTCCTCAACAGGCCGGCCAACTCGGCCATGTCCTCTACGATCAAGGTGCCCGGCGGGAACGGGTTGGGCCGGAAATCGACGCGCCGGCCGACGAACGGCATGCCGGTGGCGCGGGCCGCGTCGTGGTCGGTGAAGGTGTCGCCGACGAACAGGCAATCGCCCGCGTCGAGCCCGTGTTCGGCGAGCGCGGTCCGCACGATCTCGGCCTTGAGCCGGGGCGAGCCGAAGACGCCGGAAAAATACCGGTTCCAGCCGCGCGCATCGACGATGCGGCGCATTTCCGCCTCGGGCGTGCCGGAAACCACGAACAGCGGCATGCGCGCCGACTGGTCTTCGAGCAGCGCCGACGTGCCCGGCACTTCCGGGCATTCGACGACCTGCCGTTCGACCGTGGTGGCATAGCGCTTGGCCCAGGCGGCGAGTTCCGCCTCGGCGAGTGGACGGCCGAGCAAGTCGCGGTGGATGCGCTCGATCTTGATCACGCGCGAGATGGCGCCGAGCGCGCGGTGAAGTTCGATCACCTCAGCGACGATGTCGTCGCCGTAGGGCTCGAACAACTCGCGGAAGACGCGTTCTTTGATGGCGACCGACTCGGCCAGGACGCCGTCGAAATCGAAGAAGATGGCGCGGAGCCGGGCGCCTGCGTCGGATGCGGGCGTCATTCGGCGGCGCGCGGCTTGCCGGCGGCGGGTGCCTGCCAGCGCGCCGCGGCGGCATCGTCGCTGTCGCGGGCATCGACCCATTTGCCGCCTTCGGGCGTGTCCTCGAGTTTCCAGAACGGCGCCTTGGTCTTGAGCCAGTCGATCAGGAAATGGCAGGCTTCGAAGGCGGCCTCCCGATGCGCCGATGCGGCGGCGACGAGCACGATCCTGTCGCCGGGCTCGAGCCGGCCGTAGCGGTGGATGACCAGCGTCGCCTCGAGCGGCCAGCGTTCGAGCGCCTCGGCCTCGATCTCGGCCAGCGCCTTTTCGGTCATGCCGGGATAGTGCTCCAGCGTCATGGCGCTGATCTCGGCGTCGCCGGCCATGTCGCGGACCAAGCCGACGAACGAGCACAAACCGCCGACGGCATTGTTGCCGTCGGTCAGCCGCGCCAATTCGGCGCCGACGTCGAAATCCTCGCGCTGCACGCGGATGCTCACGCCTCAGCCTCCCGTCACCGGCGGGAAGAACGCGATCTCGTCGTCGGGTCCCACCGGCTGGTCCATTGTAGCATAATCCTGGTTGACGGCGACGCGAACCCTGGAGACATCGTCGAAGGCGGCGGCGTAGTTGTCGCCCTGCGCCGCCAGCCACCGGATCAGCTGGCCGACGTTGGCGACGTCGGCGGGCGGCGCCAGTTCCTCGCGCGCCGTGCCCACTTTCTCGCGCACCCAGGCGAAATAGATCAGCTTCATCGCGCCACCTCGTTGAACGGCAGGAAATCGACGGCCTCGCCTTCGCGCACGTTGCCGCGCGCCTCGTTCAGCTCGACCAGACCGTCGGCGAACACCATGGAGGTCAGGATGCCCGACCCACCGGATCGGAACTTCCGCGCCACCAGGCCGCCGGCGCCGGCTTCCAACCGGGCGCGCACCCATTCGCGCCGGCCGGTCTTCTTCTTGTAGTCGAAGCCGGCCTTGACCGCATAGCGCGGCGCGGCGATGTCGACGGCGCCGCCGAGCCGCAGCAGCAACGGCCGCGCCAGCACCATGAAGGTGACCATGGCGGCGACCGGATTGCCGGGCAGCCCGACGAACGCGGCGCCGCGCACGCGCCCGAGCGCGATCGGCCGGCCGGGTTTGATCGAAAGCCGCCAGAAGTGGAGCTCGCCGTCGCGTTCGACGGCGGCCTTGACGTGGTCTTCCTCGCCGGCCGAGACGCCGCCCGAGGTGACCAGCACATCGTGGTCGGAGGCGGCCTGCTGGAGCGCCGCGGCGATGGTGTCCTCGTCGTCGCCGAGGATGCCGAGATCGGTGACCCGGCAGCCCATGTCCTGCAACAGGCCGATGACGGAAAACCGGTTGGAGTCGAAGATGCAGCCTTCCGGCGCGTCGCCAGACGGGTCGCGCACCTCGTCGCCGGTCGAGAACACAGCGGCACGCAGCGGTCGGTAGACCGAAAGCCTGCTCTTGCCGACCGAGGCGGCGAGGCCGAGTTCCTGCGGACGTAGCCGCCGGCCGGCCTCGATGACGACCTCGCCGGCCTTGACGTCCTCGCCGCGAAGCCGCCGATTGGCGCCCTGCTTCAGGCCCGGCGGCAGGACGACCCGGTCGCCGGCGAGTTCGCAGTCCTCTTCCATGTAGACGGTGTCGGCGCCATCGGGCATGGCGGCACCGGTGAAAATGCGCGCCGCCTCGCCGGGCGCGAGCGCGCGGCCGAGCGGATGGCCGGCGGCGATGCGTCCGCCGACCGCAAGCCGGGTCTCGCCCTCCAGGGCGAGGTCGGCGAACCGCACCGCATAGCCGTCGACGGCGCTGTTGTCGTACGGCGGCACGTCGAGCGGCGCCGTCACGTTCTCGGCGAGCACGCGTCCGAGCGCTTCGGCGAGCGCCACGGTTTCCGCCGTCGCCACCGGCTGCACGCGCTGGGCCAGCAGGGCGAGCGCGTCGTCGAGCGGCATCAGTTCCCCGCCGAACGCGAAACAATCGTCCTTAAGCTGCGCCATTCTCGGCTTTCCCGTCCAAGCCGCAATAACCGACGATGAAATCGCCGATGGCATGCACGTTGGAAAGATCGAGCAACGGCACCGAAAGCCCCGGAATCGCCTCGTCGCTGGCGACCGCGACGATGCTGGGATCGTCGGCCGCGAGCAGCGGCTTGCCGACGCTCGGACGATGAACCTCGAGCTTCTTGTGCGGATGGCCCTTGAACCCCTCGATCAGCACGAGGTCGACCGGCGACATGGTCGCGAGCAGTTCGTCGATGCTCGGCTCGGGCCGGTTGCGGTTTTCGTGCAGCAGCGCCCAACGCTTGGCGCCGGTGATCAGCACCTCGTGAGCGCCGGCCATGCGATGCAGATACGAATCCTTGCCCGGCTTGTCGATATCGAAATTGTGGTGCGAATGCTTCATGGTCGAGACCGTGTAGCCGCGCCCGATCATGTCGGGCAGCAACGTCTGCATCAGGGTCGTCTTGCCGCTGCCGCTCCAGCCGACCACGCCGAAGATCTTGGTTTTCCCCGGATTCATGGCGATCACCTGGACGACGGTTCGAGCGGCGCCTTGGAACCGGTGCCCGTCCGCTTGCCGGACGCGGCCTCGGCGTCGGTCGCGCCGATGTGGCGGAGCCCCGCGAACAGGTAATCGAGACCGGTGACGAGGGTCAGCACGGCCGCGCCCCAAAGGCCGTAGACGCCGACATCGAGGGTGCTGAGGGGGCCGAAGTCGGGGCCGTTGGGACCGACCAGCAGGAAGCCGAGCGCCAGCATCTGGATCGTCGTCTTCCATTTGGCGAGCTGGCTGACGGGCATGCCGACGCGGACCTCGGCGAGGAACTCGCGCAGGCCCGAAACCAGGATTTCGCGGCAAAGGATCACGGCGGCCGGCAAAACGGTCAGGCCGTGAACCCGGTCGACGCCGACCAGCGCCAGCAGCACGGCGGCGACCAGCAGCTTGTCGGCGATCGGGTCGAGAAAACGTCCGAGTGCGGACTGCTGCTCCCAGGCGCGCGCCAAGTAGCCGTCGAAGAAGTCGGTGATGCAGGCATAGGTATAGGCGGCGAAGGCGGCCCAGCTGCCGAGTGGGTCGTCGACGAACAGCAGCAGGCAGATCACCACAGGGATAGCCAGCACGCGCGAGATCGTCAGGATATTGGGCAGCTTGGTCAGCATGGTCCGGTCACGGGACGTATCATGGTCAAGGGAGGGCATTCTACGCCATGCGCCCGATCAGGCAACCGGTGGGTGAACACGGATGTGCGAGAATCAGTCATCGGCATGGAACCAGTCGTAGATCTTGGCGGCCATCGACCGGCTGATGCCGTCGACCGCCTCGAGATCGGCGCGGCCGGCCTGCGAGACGGCACGGGCGTCGCCGAAATGGTGCAGCAGCGCCTTCTTGCGCCTGGCGCCGATGCCGGGAATCTCGTCCAGCAGCGAGCGCTGGATCGCTTTCGAGCGCTTGGCCCGGTGCGTGCCGATGGCGAACCGGTGCGCCTCGTCGCGGATGCGCTGGAGGAAATACGATACCGGATCGCGCGGCCCCAGGTCGAAGGACGGCGCATCCGGCCGGAACACGGTCTCGCGCCCGGCGTTGCGGTCCGGTCCCTTGGCGATGGCGCAAAGCGCGACGTCGTCGATGCCGAGTTCCGCGAACACCTCCATGGCGACGCCGAGCTGGCCCTTGCCGCCGTCGATCAGCACGAGATCGGGCCAGCCGCCGCTTTCGCGGTCCGGATCCTCCTTGAGCGCGCGGGAAAACCGGCGGGTCAACACTTCGCGCATCATGGCGTAGTCGTCGCCCGGGTTGTAGCCGTCGGTTTCGTCGCGTTTCGCCGCCGGTCCGGATTTCGCCCCCTTGATGTTGAACTTGCGGTAGGCCGCCCTGTTGAAGCCCTCCGGCCCGACCACGACCATGGCGCCGACCGCCTGGGTGCCGCTGACGTGACTGTTGTCGTAGACCTCGATCCGGTCGGGCGAGGCGTCGAGCCCGAGCTGCGCCGCGAGGCTGTCGAGCAGCCGGCGCTGCGAGGCGCTCTCCGCCAGGCGCCGTTCGAGCGCTTGGCGGGCGTTGGCGGTGGCGTGCTGGATCAGCTTGACCTTGTCGCCGCGTTTCGGCGCCGACACCCGGACGCGGCGGCTGGCGCGCACGGTCAGCGCCTGTTCGACCAGTTCGCGGTTGGGCACGTCGGTATCGAGCAGCACCGTCGCCGGCGGCGGCGTGCGCGCATAGAACTGGCCGAGGAACGCCTCGACCACGACATCGAGCGATTCGTCCCTGGCCTGGGACGGGAAGTAGGCACGGTTGCCGTAGTTGGCGCCGGCGCGGAAGAAGAACACCTGGATGCAGGTGACGCCGCCGTCCTGGGCGGCGGCGATGACGTCGGCGTCGCCGGTGCCGGGCAGGTTGATGTCCTGATGCGCCTGGATGCGGGTCAGCGCGCGGATGCGGTCGCGGTACTGGGCGGCCAGCTCGAACTCCAGGTCGTCGCTCGCCTTCTGCATTACCTCGGCGAAGCGGCGCTGGATCTGGCGGCTGTCGCCGGTGAGGAACGCATTGGCCTCGGCAACCAGTTCGCCGTAGGCGCCGGCGGCGATCTTGTCGACGCACGGCGCCGAGCAACGCTTGATCTGGTAGAGCAGGCAGGGCCGGCTGCGGTTGGCGAACACCGTGTCGGTGCAGGAGCGCAGCAGGAAGGCGCGCTGCAGCACGTTGAGCGTTTCGTTCACCGCCCAGACCGAGGCGAACGGGCCGAAGTAGTCGCCCTCGCGGCTCTGCGCGCCGCGGTATTTCATCACCCGCGGGAACTCGTGGTCGCGGGCGATCAGGATGTAGGGGAAGGACTTGTCGTCGCGCAGCAGGATGTTGAAACGCGGCGCGTAGCGCTTGATCAGGTTGGATTCGAGCAGCAGCGCTTCCGCTTCCGTATGCGTGGTGACGAACTCCATGGAAGCGGTCTCGAAGATCATGCGCCGGATGCGCACGCTTTGGCGGTCCGGGTGGACGTAGGCGGCGACGCGCTTCTTCAGGCTCTTGGCCTTGCCGACGTAGAGCACCTTGCCGTCAGCATTGATCATGCGATAGACGCCGGGCCGGTTCGGCAGCGTCTTGAGGTGCGCCTCGATGACGGCGACGCCATGTTCGGGGGGGGCGTCGGCGCGGCTGTCGTTGCGCGTGGCGAAGGATTCGTCGGTCACGTCCCTAAGTCATCCCGGCGGGGTGGCTTTTCAAGTGGAAAACTATAACCGAACTATCCACCGAAGCTGTGGATATGTTTGTTGAAAAAGCCGCCGCCGCGAACATTGGCCAAAAGAATCAACGCTTTAGGCGAGATGTCCGTTTTTTGGGCGGAATTTTAAGCTATTGAAAATAAATAATTTATCCGGCGTTGCGCCGGGAAGTCACAAATCTGAAAAATTTCGGAAATTATTTCATCCCGGATTCGCCGCTCAAACGCGGCTGTGCACAAGTCTCCGCGACCTCAGCCCGCAACGAATGACAGTATTGTTCAAGTCAAACGTAATCGGGATGAAATTTATACTTGGTTATTCCTTTCGATTTCGACCCCGACGCTTGCGGCGTTTTCGAGAATATCGAGCTTCTCGACACGAACCCGGGCCGTGCGCACGCGCACGTCGGCAAGCGCCATTTCGGCGATCCGGTCGGCAAGGGTCTCGACCAGGTTGACGTGGCCCTCGGCGATGATGCTCTTGATGCCCTCGGCCATATCCTCGTAGCAAATCACGTTGCGGATGTCGTCGTTGATCTGCCGCTCGCCTTCGAGCACGGCGAGGTCGAGATTGATGCGGACGCGCTGCGGGCTGTGCTTCTCGTGGGCGTGGACGCCGATCGAGCAGTCGAGAACGTAGTCGCGGATGAAGACGTGACGGAGCGCGCTGCGGGCGTCCGCGATCCTGAGCTGCGCCACGTTGTCCGGATGTTTTCGTTCGGCATCCATTGCGCCGCTTCCCTCCTAGCCGTTTTCGCCTGCTGAGGCGGTTACGTCTATCTCGATAAGGTCCGTTCCGCCAGCATCAATCAACGCATGCCCATATGCTGGCCGGCATCGACGGCGATCATCTGGCCGGTGACGGCGGGCGAATCGAGAATGAACACCACGGCTCGGCAGATATCCTCGGGCAACACCTGGCGGGCCAGCGGCATGGCCGTCCATTCCTCAGCGAAATCGTCGGCGCTCTGGTGGACGCTTTGCAGCGTCGGCCCCGGCCCGATGCCGTTGACCCGCACCCGCGGCGCCATGGCCCGCGCCAGGATCTGGGTCAGCCCCCAGAGCCCGGCCTTGCTGAGGGTGTAGGTGGTGAAATCGGGCGTCAGGTTCCACACCCGCTGGTCGATGATGTTGATGATGGCGCCGTCGGCGGCCGCGGGCAGTTGCGCCTGGAACGCCTGCGCCAGCACGAAGGGCGCGCGCAGGTTGACTTCCATGTGGGTGTCCCAGTTGGCGCGCGTCGACGTCGCCACGGTATCGCTCTCGAAGGTCGAGGCGTTGTTGACCAGACAGGTGATCGGGCCGAGCGCGGCCGCGGCGCGCGGCATCAACGCCAAGGTCTCGGCTTCGACGCTCAAGTCCGCCGCCAAGGCGACGGCGCGGCGCCCGCGCGCCTCGATCTCGCCGAGCAGGCTATCGGCATCGTCGCCGGCGCCGCGGAAATGCACGATCACGTTCCAGCCAGCCTCGGCCAAAGCCAGGGCGATGGCGCGGCCGATGCGGCGCCCGGCGCCAGTCACCAGCGCGTTTCCCCTATCGGTTCCGGTGTCGGTTCCGTTCATGGCGAGAGCATGATGTAAGGGCCGGACCTAGGCAAGACGAGGCTAGCCGACGAGACCCTCGACACCGCGCGCCTGCAGCCACACGTAGCCGATGTAGGCGGCGAACATGGCCGCGCCGGCAAGCCGGGAAAGCCGCCAGCCGAACGCCACCAGCGGCACCATCGCCAAAGCTGCCGCCAGCATCACCCACGTGTCGAAGGCCATGACCTTGTCCGAGATCGGCAACGGCACCAGGACCGCGGTAACCCCGGCGACGCCGAGGATGTTGAACACGTTGGAGCCGAGCACGTTGCCGATGCCGACCTCGCCATGGCCGCGCCATGCGGCGACGATGGTCGCCGCCAGTTCGGGCAGGGAGGTGCCGAAGGCGAACAGCGTGAGCCCGATGACTTCCTCCGAAACGCCCCAGGTCCGCGCAACTTGCACCCCGCCGGTGATCAGCAGTTCGGCGCCGGCGGCGAGGCCGACCAGACCGGCGACCACGGCGACGATCTCGCCGGCCAGCGACTTCGGCCAGCCCTCGAATTCCTTGATCGTTTCCTCGGCTTCCTCGGCCTCGCCCGGGTCGTGGCTTTCTCGCCAATAGGAAAGCCCGAGGAAGGCGAAGAACCCGACCAGCAGTGCTGCGCCGGCATAGGTGTCGAGTTCGCCGCGCAGCGCCAGCACGATGAACAGCAGCGTGCCGCCGATCAGTATTACGCTGTCGCGCTTGAGGCCGCCCTCGGAACGCTGGAACGGCGATATCATGGCCGCCGCGCCCAGGATCAGCAGCACGTTGGCGATGTTGGAGCCGACCACGTTGCCGACGGCGAGCCCGGGCGCGCCCTGGAACGCGGCGCGGACGCTGACGACCAGTTCCGGCGCCGAGGTGCCGATGGCGACCACGGTCATGCCGATCACCAGCGGCGAGACGCCGAAGCGTTCCGCCAACATCACGGCGCCGCGCACCATCAGTTCAGCGGCGCCGATGAGCAGCACGAAACCGGCAACGATCTGGAGATAAATCAAGAGCGTTGACCCCTTATCCTCGCAGGCCAGTCGGCGAAGGCCGCGACCACTTGGTGATACAGACCCTGTTTGAACGGCACGATCAATGCCGGCAACCGCTCCAACTCGATCCAGCGCCAATCCGAGAACTCCGGCTTGGCGTGCCCGGCCAGATCGAAGTCGCCGTCGGCGCCAGTGAAGCGCAGCGCGTACCATTTCTGGCGCTGGCCCCGGTACTTGCCGCCCCAGGCGACGCCGACGAGATGGTCGGGCAGGTCGTAGACCAGCCAGTCGCCGGTCTCGTCGACGATCTTGACCTTGTCGGTGCCGGTCTCCTCGGCGATCTCGCGGACCACGGCCTCGGCCGGATCCTCGCCGGCGTCGATGCCGCCCTGCGGCATCTGCCAGTAGTGCTCGACGTTCTGGCCGGGCTCGGTCACCCGCCGGCCGATCCAGACCAGGCCGTCGGCATTGAACACGACGCCGCCGACGCCCAACCGATAGGGCAACCGGCCCGGGCTTGCGCCAGGGGCCGCGTCTTCCTTGGCCTTGCTCATTCGATGAACTGCTTTCCGACCAGCGAGGACACCGGCACCAGGACCAGCTTCTTTTCGGCGAGGGTCCGGGTCCAGGCCTGGATCTGGTGAATGCTGACCGGGTAGGGCCGCGCCGTGGCGATGGCGGTGGAGTTCTTGGAGACGAAGGTCTCCAGGTTGCGAAGGTTGCGCTGGATGGTGCCCGACGCCGGCGGCTCGTCCAGGAGCACGTTGCTCTTGACCACCGGCAGGTCGATCTCAGCGGCCAACGTCGGCGCCGAAGACTTGGTGCCGCGCGGCGCATCCACGTACATCAGGCCACGGCTCATGATCACCTGCAGCACCGGCTTGAGCTGGCCGTCGGCGACGCTGAACTTCGAGCCCATGGTCGAGACCACGCCGACGTAGCCGCCGAAACTGCCGAGCACGGCACGCAACCGCCTGATGTTCTCCGCCACCTGGACCGTGGTCGTCAGCGCCAGCGGACCGGGGTCCTCGTTCGGGAACTTGCCGCTTTCCATGGGCAGCGAAACGAACACCTCGTGTCCGGCGAGGCGCGCGCGCATCAGCCAATCCTCGAGATCGGGGGCATAGGGTTCGAACACCAGGCTGACTTCCGCCGGCAGCTTGCGGATCGCGGCGATGGTGGCCGCACGGCTGAGTCCGAGCCCGGTGATCATCAAGGCGACGTGCTGGCCCTGTTCGCTGCCGGTCAGCGGCCGGGCATAGACCTCCCAGGGCTTGCGGCCGCGCGGATCAATCTTCGGCAATGGCTTGTCGACACCGTCGACCTTCTCGAGCAGCCCCTTGTCGGGCGCCGCGGCGAGCGGCACGCCGCGCTGCAAATCCTCGGCGCGGCCGTAGGAGGCTGCGGTCACCGACGGCAAGACGAGTCCCTGGAGGCCGCTAGTGGCACCGGCAAGTGCATTGAGAGAGCCACCACCGCCGGCCTCGGGCATCGTCAGGATGCCCGCCGGTTGCGCCGCGGCACCCGGCGCCTGAGTTTGGCCCTGGGTTTGGCCCGCCGCTTCACCGCCGCCAGGCTGCGCACCTTCGGCCGGGGCGCCTTGCTGGCCAGTGGCGACCTGCTGGTTCAAGCTCGGCGGACGGTCGCCGGTCTCTGAGTCGACGGCGTTGAGCGAACCCGCCTTCGGCGGCAGCGCCATCTGGATGGCGCCTTCCGGTATCGGGGCTTCCGCCGCCTTCTTGGGGCTGCCGCCCATGAACCAGAAAGCGGCGCCGCCGGCGATGCCGAGCACCAGCACCGCCACGCCGGCGGCGATGAACATCAGCTTCTTCTTGCCGCCGGGCTTGCCGACCGGGCCGTCGTCACCGCCGCCCTCGACCTGGCTTCCGGTGCCGAACAGCGAGACGTCGTCTTCCGCCATCTGCGCTCCGAGGGCGGCGAGCTGGCGTTCCTGGATGCTGGGCCCGCTGTCGTCATCGTCGGCATCCGACGAATCGTCTTCGTCGTCGTCCATGATGACGACCGCGCTCGGCGTATCGTCGTCGTCGCCGTAGTCGTCGTCGAGGTCTTCGTCCTCGTCGTCGGAAGAACGCTTGAACAGTTTTTTCAGGAAACCCAAACGGCTGTCCTCTCTCCGTCCGATCCCATGCGCGTCAGTTGGTGCGCTTGCCGAGCGCCTCCGAATAGAGCGAGAGGCCGCGCAACAGATCGATGGCGCGCGCCAACTGATAATCCTCCGGCGCCTTGGCGGCGGCCGCCTTGCCGCCTTCGACCGGCGCCTTCCTCTCCGCGCCCGGTTGCGGCGCGCCTTCCGGCTTGGCGCCAGGAGTGCCTTCGGGGGCCTTCTCTGGCGCCTTTTCTCCGCCTTCCTTGGCCGGGGCGTCGGGGTTGTCGAGGGCGCCGATCAGGTCGGCCTCGCGCGTACGCTTGGGCGAAGTCAACTTCTCGACCTTGGCCGGCTCGACCAGGATGTCGGGGTCGATGCCCTTGGCCTGGATCGAACGACCCGAAGGCGTGTAGTAGCGCGCCGTGGTCAACCGCATGGCGCCATGGCCGGAAAGCGGCATGATCGTCTGCACGGAGCCCTTGCCGAACGACTTGGTGCCCATGACGATGGCGCGGCGATGGTCCTGCAGCGCGCCGGCGACGATTTCGGAAGCGGATGCGGAACCGCCGTTGATCAACACCACGATCGGCAGGCCCTTGGCCAGGTCACCCGGCGTCGCGTTGTAGCGCTGGGTGTCCTCGGCGTTGCGCGAGCGCGTCGAGACGATCTCGCCGCGTTCGAGGAAGGCGTCGGAAACCTTGACCGCCTGATCCAAGAGGCCGCCCGGGTTGTTGCGCAGATCCAGCACGACGCCGATCATCTTGTCGCCGATCTCGCCGTCGAACTTGGCCATGGCCTTCTCCAGGCCCTTGTCGGTCTGTTCGTTGAACGACGTGATGCGCACGTAGCCGACGTTCTTCTCGGCGCGCGAACGTACCGAGGTGATCTTGATCACCGCGCGGGTGATGGTGACGTCGAACGGCTCGGCCACGCCCTGGCGGCGGATGGTGAGCTTGATGTCGGTGCCGACCTTGCCGCGCATGCGATCGACCGCCTGCGACAGCGTCAGCCCCTGCACCGACTTGCCGTCGAGATGGGTGATGAAGTCGCCGGCCTCGACGCCGGAGCGGTAGGCCGGCGTGTCGTCGATCGGCGAGATCACCTTGACGAAGCCGGCTTCCATGGTGACCTGGATGCCGAGGCCGCCGAACTCGCCGCGGGTGTTGACCTGCATGTCGCGGAAGCTCTTCGCGTTCATGAAGGAGGAGTGCGGGTCGAGCGCCGTCAGCATGCCGGTGATGGCCGCCTCGATCAGTTCCTCGTCGGTGGGTTTTTC
>JAYNJY010000067.1:0-8040 GCA_038110665.1 Rhodospirillaceae bacterium
TTTCAATGGTCGGCTGCAGCACCGTCTTGTCCTGCGGATCGGTGGCGGCCACCGTGACGCAGCCGGCCGGCTTGGCCTTGGCCATGGCGTCGGCCCAATCGACGTCGCGGCCGGGCTTCAACTCGCCGGCCTGTTCCGGCCGCGCCAGCACGACGCAGAAATCCGGCTTGTGCTTGGCGAGATCGATGGCACCGTTCATCAGCGGCAGATACGGAATGACGCGCGTCGTTTCGATGCCGCAGGTGGCGGAGACGATGGCTTTCGGCTTGGCGTCGTCGATGCGGACCGCCAGCTCGTTCGCCGCGAAGCCGCCGAACACCACGGAGTGGATGGCGCCGAGCCGCGCGCAGGCGAGCATGGCGATGGCCGCTTCCGGCACCATCGGCATGTAGACGATGACCCGGTCGCCCTTGCCGACGCCGCGCTCGGCGAGCACGCCGGCGAAGCGCGACACCTCGTCCAGGAGCTGGTCGTAGGTATAGGTGCGCTTTTGTCCGGTGACCGGGCTGTCGTAGATGATCGCCGCCTGCCCGCCGCGGCCGGCGTTGACGTGGCGGTCGATGGCGTTGAAGCAGGTGTTGCACTCGGCGCCGACGAACCAGCGGTAGAACGGCGCCTTGCTATCGTCCAGCACCTTCGTCCACGGCTTGGTCCAGTCGATCTCCCTGGCGGCATCGGCCCAGAAGCCTTCCGGGTCCTCCATCGAACGCTTGTAGGCGACATCGTACGTGTTGCTCATATCTCTCCCCAGTTCCTTTGGCGCCGCCGGTCTGGTCTGGTCTCGCCGGGGCGGCTCGGTTTTCCAGAGTTTAGCGCGATTCCGGCCGATCTCAACGCCCGGAGACGGCCCGTTATGGGCCGGGGACCTTCGTTCTTCCTTGATCCGGATCAATCCGGGTGGTAGCGGGAGCCTTCGCGGCCACCCCGCCCGGAGACATCCATGCCCGGCAGTCCGAAATTCATGCGCATCGTCTGGCCGCTGGCGGCGGCGCAGATGCTGACCTGGGCGGGTGCCTTCTATCTGTTTCCGGCGCTCTTGGGCCATTGGGAACGCGAGTTCGGCTGGTCGAAACAGGAACTGACCGGCGCCTTCACGCTCGCGCTCTTGCTCTCGGCCGTGGTCTCGCCGGTGGTCGGCCGCGCCATCGACCGCGGCTTGAGCCTCTACGTCTACCCGACCTCGGCGCTGTTGGCGTCACTGTTCCTCGCCGGGCTCGGCTGGGTGCATGAGCTCTGGCAGTTCTACACGCTTTGGGCGGTGCTCGGCATCGTCATGGGCGGCGCGCTCTACGAACCCTGCTTCGCCATCCTGACCCGCCACATGGGCGGGCGGGCGCGCCAGGCGATCACGCTGGTGACGCTGCTGGCCGGGTTCGCCGGCTCGATCGCGTTCCCGACCGCGCACGCGCTGGTCGGCGAGGTCGGCTGGCGCGGCGTCTGCATCGCCTTCGCCGCGATCATCGCCTGCGTCGCCGTGCCGCTCAATTTCTACGCCGTCGCCCAGGCCGAGAGCGCCAATCCGGCGCCGCCCGAACCGCCGGCGCCCAACACCGGCAAGCGCATGGCGGAGGCCTTCCGCCCGGTGCTGTGGCTGCTGGGCCTTGCCTTCGCCGCCATCGCCTTCGACCACGGCGCCCTGATCGCGCATTTGCTGACCATCCTGGACGCGCGCGGCGTCGCGCCCGACGTCGCCGTGCTGGCCGCCGCCATGATCGGGCCGATGCAGGTCACCGGCCGGCTCGCCATGATGGCGGCGGAACGCCACATGCGGGCGGTATCGGTGGCGCTCGCGGCCTTCGCCTTGCTCGGGTTGGCGGCGCTTTCGCTCTTCGGCGTCGGCGGCTTGGACGGCAAGGGCGACGGCGCCACGCTGATGCTGCTGGTCGGTTTCGTGCTGTTCCAGGGGGCCGGCTTCGGCGTGCTCTCGATCCTGCGCCCGATACTGATCGCCGAGTTGCTCGGCCGGCGCCGGTTCGGCGCCATCGCCGGCTTCCTCGCGGTGCCGTTCCTCGCCGCCTTCGCGCTGGCGCCGTCGGTGGCGGGCTGGATCTGGGGCTGGGCCGGTTACGACGGCGTGATCTGGGCGGCCGGCGCCGCCGCCGTCGTCGGCTTCGTCGCGCTCATGCTGGCGGCCAAGCGCGCGACCGACATAGGCGACGACCTACAGCCGGAAACCTGAACTTCGTTTCGTCGCTCAGGCGGCGGCCATCAGCCCGACCATGACGTCGAGCACGTTGCCGACGTCGTCCGCCGAAACGGCGGCGTCTTGGCAGAGGCGCTCGACCAGGGCCGCTCTGTCGATGACGAGATCGAGCGTGCCGGTCTCGCAATTGATCACCGGCGCGCCCTTCTGGAACTCGCGCTGGATGGTGACGACGACGCTGTGCACTAGGCCCGCCGCCCGCTCGCGCCCCATGCCGGTTTCTCCGACCATGGCGTCGAGGATCTGCTGTTCGGTCATTTCTATAACGTCCCAGGAAAGAGGTTGCTTCGGGTACTCGAGCGAAGCTTAAAGCACAAACCTTACCCGAAGCTGTATGCGCGCCGTCACACCCGCCGAAAATTCTTCAGCCCGGCCGGCCGGTGCGCATGACGCGGATGGCAAACACCGCGGCGATGCCGGCGGCGAAGCCGTTGGTGGCGAACAGCAAAGCGACCTCGGCGAACTTGAGCGCCGGCGCCGAAAGTCCCCAGGTGTCGAGCGCCAGCACCAGCAAGCTCACCGCCTCCATAAAAATGGCCGTCAGGATCAGCGCGTTGCCGGCGTCGTGCGCCCGCCGGGGAAGCAACGCGTCCGCCGGGCCGGCGTCCAGGCCGGCGCGTTCCGCGAGCCAGCCGAGCCGCTCCAGGAAGACGCCGTAGGCGGCGACCAGGATGGCGACGGAGCCCTCGAGCGCGACCTCGCCGAGGATGAAGTCGAGCTTGTAGTTGGCAGCCGGGAACCGCACCTGGTCGGTCATGATGCCAGCGGTGCCGATCAGAATGGTGAACGTAATCAGGTTGAGCGTCAGCCGGCTCGCGGCGATCTGATAGAACATGTCGGCCAATCTACCCCAAGCCCGTGGCGATGGGAACCGGCCGCGAACGCGCGCCTACTTCTCCAGCGCGATGTCCTACAAGCGGTCGACGCGGCGGATCGTCGGGAAGAGCAGCACCCACAATCCGGTCACCGCCAGCGTGACGACGCCGCCGACCACGACGGCCGGCACCGTGCCGATCGCCGCCGCGGTGACGCCAGCGCGGAAATCGCCGAGTTCGTTCGACGCGTTGATCGAGACCGAGTTGACGGCGCTGACGCGGCCGCGCATGTCGTCGGGGGTGGCGATCTGCACCAGCGTCTGGCGCACGTAGACGCTGATCATGTCGGCGCCACCGTAGGCGGCGAGTGCTGCGAGCGATATCCAGAACGTTTCCGACATGCCGAACACCACGATCGAGGCGCCGAAGCAGGCGAGCGAGACGAACATCGCCGGCCCCATGTGGCGCGGATGGGTGACCTGCATCAACACCATGCCGACGCAGAGCGAGCCGATCGCCGGCATCGAGCGCATCAGCCCGAGTTCGGCCGGACCGACATTGAGGATGTCCTTGGCGTAAACCGGCAGCAGCCCCATGACGCCGCCGAACAGCACCGCCAGCAGGTCGATGGAGATGGCGCCGAGCACTATCTTGTCGCGCCAGACGTAGGCGAAGCCGCCGAGGATCGATGAGAGCGAGATCGGCTCCTTCCTGCGAACGTTGGCGCCCGGCTTGATGACGAGGGCGGCGGCGGCACCGAGCGCGAAGAACGCCATCAAGGCCGGATAGACGCCGTCGCCGATCCAAGCGATCAAGGCGCCGCCGACGGCCGGACCGATCAGCTGCGCCGCCTTGTTGGCCGAGGACGAAATCGCAATCGCCTGGGAGAACTGGTCGGGGACGACGAGGTTCGGCAGCACCGCCTGGCTCGCCGGGTGATAGAACGCGCGCGCCGCGCCATGCACCACCAGGATTGCCAGGATCACCGGCATGGCGCTCAGGCCGAGCAGCATCACCGCCAGGATCGATCCCACGGTCGAGACCTGCACGATGTTGGTGGCGATCAGGATCAACCGGCGCTCGACGCGGTCGGCGGTGACGCCGGCGACCAGGAACAGCGCCAGCACCGGCGCGAACTGGGCGAGGCCGATGAGGCCGAGATCGAGCGGGTCGCCGGTCAGCTTGTAGACGTGCCAGCCGATCGCCACCGTGAAGCCGTGCATCCCCATGACGTTGAGGGTGCGATTGGCGGCGTAGGCGACGAAGCTCGGGTTCTTCCAGATCGACATGCCGGAGGATGCGCACGGATTCCCGGCGCGGTCATACGTTTTTTTGGATGCCGGATAAGGTTCCGGACGGCTCTCCGGCCGTCGGCCGGCTCACGCCTCGGTGATGGTGTCGATCTTGGCGCGTTTCTGGTTCGAGCGCCGGGCGATCTCGTCGTCCTGCTCCTCAATCGCGGCGCGGGCGAGATCCAGCAGATCGTCACCGAAGGACTCGTCAAGCCGGTCGTTGGCGACCCGCCGGTTGGACGTCCGTAAACCGTCTTCGTAGAGGACATTGAACATCCTGTACGCCACGCCCTTGCCTTTTGTCTGTCTGCGTCCCATTGCCTTGGTTCCGTTTGCGACGGCGTGCCGTCAATCGTCCGTGCGGCCGGCGTCCTGCCGGTCGTCGAATTCGCCCGCGTCATTCGGCGAATCGGATTGCCGCTTGCGGGCATCTTCCTTGGCGGCGGCCCGTTCCGCCTTCTTTTCCGCCTTGATGCGTTCGCGTTCCTTGCGTTCGAACCGGTAGTTGGGCTTCCTGGCCATTGCTTCCCTCCTGGTCGGTCGGTTGCACGCCGTGCCGGGCGCCGAGCGGACCACCGCGGTCCGTTCGATCGAAACGGAGAGCGCCCGCGAACAACATGTCGCGGAGCCGCCGGTATCGGCGCCTCGAAAGCGCCCGCGAAGATCGCGGCAAGTTCCGCGCCCGGACGGGCCGGGCGCGGTGGAATTCGTGATCAGTCGATCAGCGAAATGTTCTCGGCCGAGGACTTGCCGTCACGGCCGGCCTGAAGGTCGTAGGAAACCTTCTGGCCTTCGCTGAGCGAACGCAGCCCGGCGCGCTGAACCGCCGAAATGTGGACGAAGGCGTCCTTGCCGCCGTCGTCCGGCTGGATAAAACCGAAACCCTTGGTCGGGTTGAACCACTTAACCGTACCGTTAGCCATGTCTATTTCCTCTAACAGGTGTTTGTTTCGGCGCCGCACGCCATGTGTCGGCGCACCAAGTATCACGATCACATTGTCAGGGGGTAACTAAGCTAAGCGGCGCACCGGTCGTGCCAGGTAACACCAAACGAATATGACGCGTATCGGCAGTGATATAGGGAAAAACGGTGAAAAGTCAATGCCGACGCGCGGCGGCACGCCCGGAAGGGCCGCGGCCGGCACGTCGAATGCCCCCCGTTCTTTGGGTTTGATAAGACGCCCCGCCTGGGCAATCATCGTTCCCACAACGCAAGGCTGGAGGACCGCCTGATGGACGGCAACTCACCGACATACATGTTCGCGGCATCGGAGAAGCCGTCGCTGCCGTTCGTCGACGTGCCGCTGATCGTGGCCACGGACGAAACGCTCCAGGGTTACGGCCGCCTCGTCGAACGTCCGGAAGACTTCGACATCGAGATCGTGCGCTGGCCGGCGCAGGGCTGGCGCCCGGTCGACGACGGCACCGGCGACGAGGCCGGCTGCGTCGAGGGTACCTTCAGCTGCGAATGGAAGGGCGACGTGCTCTACGCCACCAACGACGCGGTCGACGGCCACTACGTGCTCGGCTGGTCGGCCGACCCGCAGGCCGCCTCGACCGAGACGCAGACCCGGCCGCGCGACCGCGTGCTGCTGTGGCATCTCAACTACCACCCCGACGGCGGCCAGTTATTCTTTCCGCTCGATAAGAAGCCCTTCGTCGTGCCGGCGGCGCTGCCGGGCGACGACCTCCGCCCGGAAAACGTCGTCGCCTTCTGGTGCGACGGCAGCCGCGGCCTCTACATCCACCCCAACATCTGGCACGAGGGCGTATTTCCGGTCGAGGACGAACAGCGCTTCCTCGACCGCCAGGGCCGGGTTCACGCGCGTGTCAGCTGCGAGCTCGGCGCCGAGTTCGGCGTCTACCTCTCGGTGCCGCTGATCAAGCCGGCCTGAGGCGCGGCGCGGTTTTTCGAGGCCCGAACGGACAGACCACCCCGACCGGATAGGCGCGCCGCAGGCGTGCCGCCAGGCCCGGCTGACCGTCGCCCTGCTTTTTGCCCAGGAATCCATCGACGACCCAGACCGACCCGCCGGACTCGAGCCAGGCGTTCACCGCCTTCGACGCGTACAGCCGCTGCGGCGCGGCGTTGATACGGCCGTCGACCTTTTCCAGCACGCCGGCAGCGAAGTGTTCCAGGCTGGTCGCCAGGTAGATGGCGTCGCCGGGCGCCGCTTCGGCCCAGGCGGCCCGGAGCGCGCCCGGCCAGTCGGGCTTGATCTCGGCCTTGTAGTAGTGCTCCAGGTCGATCGCCCCGCATAGGGCGAGCAGCGCCACGGCCAAGGCCTGCAACGGCCGCGCCAGCCCGCCGAGCGCCGCGGCGGCGAGCACCATGAAGGGCAGCGCCGCCCAGATCAGGTAGCGCGGAATGAACACCGGCCGGATCCACGACGCGGCCGGGAGCAGCAGCGGCAGCGTCAGGGTCGTGGCCAGCAGCGCGAGCAGGACCGGCCGGCGCCGACGCAGCCGCCAAACGCCGATCAGCGCCACCGCCGACTAGACGACGCCGAGCGCCGGCACGCCGAGGGCGATGGGTTCGAAGCCGACCGGATCGACCAGCCGGAACAGGAACACCGCCGACAGCGACTGGCCAACCGACTCCAAGCTCGCCGGCGGCACCCAGAAGCTGCCGGCGGCCCTGCCGACCGGCTTGGCCAGGAACGCCAGCCACGGCAGCCAAAGTGCGGAGACGGCGCCGGCGGCAAGCCCGGCACGCGCCAGCAGGTGCGGCCGCTCGGGCTTCGGGCGCTTGAGCACGCGGGCGAGGACGACGGCGGTGGAAACGAGAAGCCAAAGCGCGCCCAGGGTCATGGCGTAGACGGCAAGCAGCGTGCCGCCGGCCCACAGCATCCTGGCGCCGCGTTCGGCGGTCGGGTTCGCGGACTCCACCAGCCGGACCAGGCCGGCGAGACTGAGCGTTACCGCCAGCACCACCAGCGCATAGGCGCGCGCCTCCTGGCCTTAGAGCACCTGGAACGGCGCCAGCGCGAACAGCAGGCCCGCCGCCATTCCGGTCCAGACCGTGCCGCCGATCCGCCGCCCAAGCACGGCGAGCACGCCGGCCGCCAGGCTGGAGAAAACCGCCGATGGCAGGCGCAGCCCGGCGGCGCCGGTGCCCGGTTCGGCGAACAGTCCGACCAGGGCGAAATAGGTCGGCAGGTGCATGTTGGCGAGCGCGTCGGCGAGCATCGCTGGGAACGCCATGGTGGCGCGGTTGAGCGTGACGATCTCGTTGTACCAGAGCGACGCCGCGCCGAGCCGGCGCAGCCGCACCAGCGCCGCGACCAGGGTGACGGCGAGCGCCAACAGCCAGTCGGCGCCAATATCGCCGGCGGCACACCACGCACGGAACCGATCCCACCGCCCGCGGCGTTCGGCCGCGAGTTGCGGGGCCTGGCGGACCCAGTCGCTAATCATTTTACACGGGGCGTTGCCGACGCCGTCGATTGATGGCCAGGAAAGGGAGCGAACGTCGAATTTTCTGCGTAGGTAAAATTATAGCAGCTTTCGAAACGCCTGTGATCGAAATCGCGTGTGCCTATGCCCCGCTCCGCTCACTTGAAGCTGGCTTCCTCGACTTGCAGGTAGACGCGCTGGATGTCGCGCTTCACCTTCTCCGCCAGTCCGGGATAGTGGGCGTCGTAGGCGCTGAGCGCCGCCGTCAACTCGGGCGCCATCTGGTAGTCGAGCTTGCCGGCCTTGAAGCCCCGCTCGACCACCGACCAGAATG
>JAYNJY010000067.1:8050-10491 GCA_038110665.1 Rhodospirillaceae bacterium
CCGCAGGCGTTCGACGCCGGCAAGGCGCCCAGAACCCGCCCGCCGGAGGCTTCGGAAATGGCGCCGGCAAACCCGGCCTTGTTCCGTCACTTTTTTTCAAGGCGTTGAAAGAAAACCCGGATTCTTCCCCGAACTTTTCCCGGCCGGGTCCGTTCCGGGCCGGAAATCGGTGGCAAAACCGGCCCGTTGTGGCAAGCTTGCCGCAATCAATAATCATGTCGTCTCACAGGGAGCACGGATGATGCCGAAGCCCAGCATCTACGACCAGGACCTCGACGCCTGCCAGGCCAACTACACGCCGCTGACGCCGCTTTCCTTCATCGCGCGCACCGCCGCCACCTTCCCCGACCGCGTCTCGGTGATCCATGGGCAGAATCGCTTCACTTGGGAGCAGACCTTCACCCGGGCGCGCAAGCTGGCCTCGGCGCTCAAGGGGTTGGGGCTCGGCAACGGCGATACGGTCGCGGTGATGGCGTCGAACACGCCCGAGATGTACGAATGCGCCTTCGGCCCGGCGATGATCGGCGCGGTCGTCAACACCTTGAACGTGCGGCTCGACGCCGCCGCGCTCGCCTTCTGCCTTAACCACGGCGAAGCGCGCGTGCTGATCACCGACACCGAGTTCGCGCCCACCGTGAAGGGCGCCCTGGCGGTATTGGGCCGCGACGACCTCACCGTCATCGACATCGTCGACAGCGAGGGCGACTTCGCGGACGGAGAGCAACTCGGCGCCATGGACTACGAGGCCTTCATCGCCAAGGGCGACGCGAACCTCGTCCCACAACTGCCCGACGACGAATGGAACGCCATCTCGCTCAACTACACATCGGGCACCACGGGCGATCCCAAGGGCGTCGTCTACCACCATCGCGGCGCCTACCTGAACGCGCTCTCCAATGCGGTCGGCTGGAACATGGGCCACCACGCGACATACCTCTGGACGCTGCCGATGTTCCATTGCAACGGCTGGTGCTTCCCGTGGACGCTGGCGGCCATCGCCGGCACCAACGTCTGCCTGCGCCGCGTCAACGCCGCCGGCATCTATGCCGCCATCGCCGAGCACAAGGTGACGCACTTCTGCGGCGCGCCGATCGTCTTGAACTTCGTCATCAACGCCACCGACGCCGAGCGCCGCGACTTCGACCACCAGGTCTCCGTCATGACCGCCGCCGCGCCGCCGCCAGCCGCCACGTTGCAGCGCATGCAGGAACAGGGCTTCGACGTGACCCACGTCTACGGCCTGACCGAGACTTATGGTCCCGCGGTGATGTGCGCCTGGCACCCCGAGTGGAACGACCTCCCCATCGACCAGCAGACCGTCAAGAAGGGCCGCCAGGGCGTGCGCTACCATGTGCTCGAGGGCCTCGACGTCATCGACCCCGACACCATGCAACCGGTCCCCGCCGACGGCGAGACCATGGGCGAGGTGATGTTCCGGGGCAACATCGTCATGAAGGGTTATCTCAAGAATCCGAAATCGACCGAGGCGGCGCTCAAGGGCGGCTGGTTCCATTCGGGCGACTTGGGCGTCATGCAGCCGGACGGCTACATCAAGCTCAAGGACCGCTCCAAGGACATCATCATCTCGGGCGGCGAGAACATCTCGTCGATCGAGGTCGAGGACACGCTGTCGAAGCATCCGGCCGTGATGCTCGCCGCCGTGGTCGCCAAGCCCGACGACAAGTGGGGCGAGACGCCCTGCGCCTTCATCGAGCTCAAGTCCGGCGTCCAGGCGCCGACGGCCGAAGAGATCATCAAGTTCTGCCGTGACAACCTGGCGCACTACAAATGCCCGAGGGACGTCGTCTTCTGCGAGCTGCCGAAGACCTCGACCGGCAAGATCCAGAAGTTCAAGCTGCGCCAGGAATTGATCGGCGAATAGGCTAGGCCGAAAGCCGGCGCCGTGGCTGGATGCGAGCGAATCGGAAAGTTATGAAAAAAATATATGAATGACCCCGTCGCGCGTCGGAAAATCCGGCGTACGAAATCCCTTTCGGGGTCTTGCGGGCCCCGACGGGCCCTCTGCGGAAGCCTCGGTCGCGGGCACCGAGCCTAGAACGGCCCTACAGCTGGGCTTCCAAATCTGCGATCTCGTCCTTGATCGCGAGCTTTTGCTTCTTCAGATCGTGGACCTCGATGTCGTCTATGAAATGGCTGGTCGCGTCGTCCAATTGGGCTTCCAGTTCCTGATGACGCTGACGTAGGGCCTCGATCCGTTCATGCAAGCTCATGGCTTGGGGTCCTCCACTTTTGGTTAGGGTTGAAGGATAGCAAAATCCGCCGTCGAAATCCACCCGAAGGGCGCGGTTTGCACCTGCAATATCTACCTTCGGGGGGCGATATCTGGTATCATTTCTGACCACCGGGGGCGATGGGATGGAAGAACAACAACGCGAAGAAATCCAACGCCGGATCATCGAGCTCAGGACCGAACACCGCGA
>JAYNJY010000067.1:10501-12894 GCA_038110665.1 Rhodospirillaceae bacterium
GTGATCGAACGGCTGACCGGTTCGCCGCTGCACGACCAGTTGCAGCTGCAACGGAGGAAGAAACGGAAGCTGCAACTGAAGGACTACATCGCCCGCATGGAGGCGATGCTGGTGCCGGATATTATCGCTTAGCCTGCGTCCACACCAACGCCCGGTCGGCGTCGGCGATCGCCTGCTGCGCTTGGCGGCCGGCGCGCAGCACGGTCGCGCCGCTCAGCACCGACAGCGTCACTGGCCCGGCGGCGAGGCGGAGCTGATCGGCGGCGAAGCGGCGGCGGATGCCCTCGGTCCTGAGCGCCACGTTGTCGCCGTCGCCGTTGAGGATGATGACGCCGATGTCAAAGGCGCCGACCCGGCCCATGGTGTCGGTCGGGTGGATCGCCCGGCCGATCAGTCCGGCGGCGTGGCGCAAGGCGGCGTCGGCGGCCTCGAGCCCGAGGCGGCGGCGCAACCGGGCGCCGTCGGCGACGTGGAGCAGCAGCAGCGCCGGCGCCGGGCTCAGGCCGGCGACGTGGTCGATGACGTGTTGCAGCTCGCGCGTGAACTCGCGCCGATTCGGGATGCCGAGCGCCGGGTCGATATTGGCCAGTTCAGTAAGATGCGCCTCGCGCGCGTGCGCCTGCTCGATCTTGCGCCGCATCGGTTCGATCTGCGCCGCCAGCGCGTCGATCAGGCGTTGCGCCTCGGGCGGAACCGCGTCGGTCGGCAGGCCGTGCACGTCGACCGCGTCGTCGTCGCTCCAGCCGTGTTCGGGCGCCTCTTCCCTGCCGGCGCCGTGGCCGGTGCCGTCCTGGCGCTGTTCGGGCGCATGGCGGCCGATCGCGTCGATCGACGGTGCGATGGCTTCGGCCTTGTTGACGTCCATGGTTTTCTCCCCTCCCGTGCACATGGTCGTGGGCGTGGGCGTGGATCACCGGATGGTCCCAGGGAACATAGCACAATTATGGTTAACAGTCCCTTGCCCTGCCGGAATTCAATCCCTACATAAGGGCGTCCACTTGGCCGAAACCGCAAAAGGGAGCGAGAGCAAATGACCGATACGGCACCGCTGGTTGGGATCGTGATGGGATCCAAGTCGGACTGGGACACCATGAAGAACGCCGCCGACACGTTGGCCGAACTCGGCATCAGCTACGAGGCCAAGGCGCTTTCCGCGCACCGCAATCCGGCCCACGTCCACGAATGGGCGAGCGGCGCCGAAGCGCGCGGCATGAAGGTCATCATCGCCGCCGCCGGCATGGCCGCCGCACTTCCCGGCGTCGTTGCCGCGGTCAGCCAGTTGCCGGTGCTGGGCGTCCCGATGGAGACGCGGGTCATGGGCGGCATTGACAGCCTGCTCTCGATGGCGCAGATGCCGGGTGGCATTCCGGTCGGCACGCTGGCCATCGGCAAGGCGGGTGCGAAGAACGCCGCACTCCTCGCCGCCGCGATCCTGGCGCTCTCCGACGCGGGCGTGCACGCAAAGCTGAGGGCGTTCCGCGCCGCTCAGAACGAGGCGATCGCCGAGCTTTCGTAACTTGGCGGAGGGTCAGGCGCTGGCGCGGGCCAGCGACGCCTCAATGTCGTACATCGAGAGCCGGTGCTGCTTGAACGCCTCGAGCAGTTCGATCTCGATGGCGACGCTCTGGCCGATTTCGGTCGTGACCATATAGCGCACGAATTCGATCAGTTCGCGCGTCTGGCCGGGGAAGACGAGCACGTTCGACAACAGTTCGCGGCGGATCAGCGGCGGGTACTTGATCAGTTCGAGCACCAGCAGCTTCTTGACCTTGACCGGCACGCGCACGGAACCGAACAGCCGGTCGAGGCAGAACGAATAGATGCCGAAGTCGAGCCGGCCGGCGACCTCCTGGGTGAAGCCGCGGAATTCGTCGAGGAACGGCCCCGCCGTGATCTTGCGGTCCATCAGTTTCTTGACGATGTTCAGGAACTGCCGGTAGCGCAGCCGGGCCGGGCTCATCCGTTCGCCGAGTTCGGCCTCGAGCGCCCTGATCTCGGCGGCGCGGAAGTGATGCGCGCGGATCGCCTCGGCCGTTGTGCGGACCTGGTCGGAGAGCGTCTGCTCCTCGATCAGTTCGAACAGCCGCTCGAGCTTGTCGCGCTGGCGCACCGAGGCGCGCTGCGCGCGCTCCGAGAGCGGCAGCAGGGCCGCCTGGGCGACCAGGTAGTCCTTCGAGAAGATCGCCGCCATGGCCGACGCCGCCGGGACCACCTGCGCGGTGCGGAAATCGTCGGTGATGATGAATCGGCTGTTGTCGGCGACGGTCAGGTAACGGCCGAGCTTGGCGCAATCGAGAAAATGATCGGCCAGATCGGCCATGCCGGCCGGTTCGCCGACGCCGCCGGCGAAACCCTCGCCGGGCATGGCGGCGGGACGGAACACGGGTGACGGC
>JAYNJY010000068.1:0-12263 GCA_038110665.1 Rhodospirillaceae bacterium
GCCTGGCGCGAGGCCGCCGTGCTGGCCAGCACCGCGGCGGAGGCGGAACTGCTCGACACCACCCTCGCGCCGGAACACCTGCTGTATCGGCTCTATCACGAAAGCGGGGTCCGGACCTTCGAACCGCAGGCGCTCCGTTTCGCCTGCCGCTGCAGCCGCGAGCGCGTGGCGCGCACCCTGGCGTCGTTTCCGCGCGGCGAGATCGACACGCTTCGCGTCGATGGCCACGTCGTCGTCACCTGCGAATTCTGCGGCACCGACTATGCCTTCGATGACCAGGCGCTCGACGCCGTATTCTCAACCGTAGCAAACGCATGAGGTTGCCATGACATCCACGATCGACCGCCGAACCGTGATCGCCGCCGGGCTCGCGCTCGGGCTTTCGGCGCTGACGGCGGGCTGCGAGACGCAGGTGGAAATACAGCGTCTGCCCGACATCACCTTTGCCCACCTGCCGCCGTTCCGCCTCGACGTGGCGCAAATCGCGGTCGAGTCGCGTTTCACCGCGCCGGTCGCCGCGCCGCACATCGAAACCCGGCTGCCGACTTCGCCGGGAAAGGCGCTGCGGCAATGGACCAAGGACCGGCTCAAGGCGGTCGGCGGCACCGGCGCGCTCAAGCTGATCATTCAGGACGCCAGCGCGACCCGGACCGAACTGCCGCGCGACGACAGCCTCAAGGGCAAGTTCACCAAGCAGCAGGCCGAGCGTTACGACATGGCGGTCAAGGCGAGCCTGGTGCTGTCCGACGGCAGCGGCGCCGAGCGGGCGACCGCGTTGGCCCAGGCGAGCCGGTCGATCTCGGTGCGCGAGGACGTCAGCCTGAACGACCGCGAGCGCATCCAGTTCGACCTCGTCGACCGGCTGCTCGCGGATTTCAATACCGAGATGGAAACGTCGATCCGCCAGCACCTGGCGGCCTGGCTGCGCTGAGCGCGCCGCCCCGCGGGCGCGGCGCCCGCTTCGATCCGGACAAAACAAAAACGGGGATGCCCTAGGGCATCCCCGGTTCGTTTTTCGTTACCTTGCGTGGCCGCTTCAGCGGATGAAGGTGATGGTCACGCGACGGTTCTTGGCTTCACGCTTGTTGTTGCCGGTTTCGACGACCGGGGCGATCTTGCCGTGACGCGACATCTGGACGGATGCGCGCGGCACGCCCAGTTCCATCAGGCGGTTGGCCACCTCGGCGGAGCGATAACGCGACAGACCAAGGTTGTACTCGTTGTTGCCGGACGTATCCGTATGGCCGGCGACGAGCAGCTTGCTCGGCTTGCGCAGGATGAAGTCGGCATAGGCCTGCTTGACCTTGACCATTTCGCGCTCGGAAATCTCGGCGCTGTCGAAGCCGAAGTAGACGACGTACGGCGCCGGCATGGCTTTCTTCGGCGCCGGCTTCATCACCGGCTTGGCCGCGGCCTTGGCCCGGACCTTCATATCGGCCATCGCCGCGGTGAAGGCCTGGCGACAGGCACGAATGTGGTCTGGCTGGTTGTTTTCTTCCTGTTCCTGCATCCAACAATCGAACATCGCCTGGGCGCGGGAGGCCGGCCCGGGGGTCAGCTCGTCGGCACCGTTCCAAAGCTTGGCGACCAGGTCGGCGCGAGCCTTGGCCATGTCCTTCTTGGCGAGCGCGGGAATATTACGCTCGGCCATGGCCTGCGGCGCGACATCGAGACCGAGACCGGCGTCCTTGGCTTTCTTGATGAAGAACTCGGCGTCGGCGACGTCACCTTCGGCGTATTCCGCCTTCGCCAGTTCGACGTATTCCTTGTGCAAACCCGCCTTGAAGGCGTCGCGGGTGGTCTGCATGCCGCCGACGCTCTCGATCATGGCGCCGACGCCATTGGTGTCGAGCGTGCTGCAGCCACTTGCCAGCACGGCCATGAATCCGGCCAGCACGAAAAATTTCAACTGTTTCATTTGGGCATCCTCTTTATAAAAAACCCTAACCCATTCTCTCGTCGGCCCCGGCCGACCATGCGGCCGACCGCTTCCCCTTCCCACCACGTCCTTAATCGGGACGTCGCGGCACACTGCTGGTTCGGACGGCTGTTCCCCCGCCTTTTCGACAGTGGCGCCATTTTAGGGGGGATTCTAAAGAAGTATCAAGGCATCAAAAAACTTTTTTAATCCCAAATCTTTCCACCCGTTTCGGCCTAACCGCGCCAGAAACTGCGGGTAAACAGGACGATGACGGTAAAAAGCTCGAGCCGGCCAAGCAGCATGCCGCTGCAGAGCAGCCATTTGGCCGTGTCCGGCAGGTCCTGGAAGGTCCCGGCCGGGCCGGCGATGGGACCGAGCGCGGGGCCGACGTTGGCGATCGCGGTGGCGGCGCTGGAAAAGGCGGTCAGGAAGTCGAGGCCGAGCATGCCGAGACCGAGCGCCAGCAGGCTGAACGCCAGGAACCAGATGAAGAAGAAACTGAGCACGGAGGTGATGACCTCGTCCGAGATCGGCCGGTGGTTGTAATAGGGGATGAACACGCCGTGCGGCTGCAACAGGTGATGCACCTGGGTGCGCGCCGAGGCATAGAGCACTTGGAAACGGAAAACCTTGATGCCGCAGGTGGTCGAGCCGGCGCAGCCGCCGATGAACATGATGAAGAAGAACACCGGCAGCGCGAAACTGCCCCACTGGCCGTAGTCGTCGGTGGCGTAGCCGGTGCCGGTGATGACCGAAACCAAGTTGACCGTGGCCAGCCGCGCCGCGTCGGATAGCGGTACGTTGTTCTCGAGCCACAGCCACGACGTCGTCGCCAGGATCAGCATGACCACCAGCGAGAGGAACCAGTGCACCTGGGTGTCGCGCATCAAGGCGCCCCAGTCGCCCTGCAAAGTCTTGAGGTAGACCAGGAACGGCAGCGCGCCAACCAGCATGCCGGCGGCGGCCCAGTAGTCGACGGCATGGGAGTTGAAATGCCCGAGCGAGGCGTCGGACGTGGAGAACCCGCCGGTGGCGATGGTCGTCATGGCATGGACCACGGCTTCGAAGCCGGTCATCCCGGCGAGCCAGTAGCCGAACGCCCAGATGCCGGTCAGCGCGACGTAGATGACGGAGATCGAGCTGGCGATCTGGGCGGCACGCGGCATCGCCTTCTCGGACTGGTCGGAGCTTTCCATGCGAAACAGCTGCATGCCGCCGACGCGCAGCAGCGGCAGGATGGCGATGGCCATAACGATGATGCCGATGCCGCCGAGCCATTGCAGGATGGCGCGCCACATCAGGATGCCCGGCGGCGCCCGGTCGAGGCCGGTGATCACCGTGGAGCCGGTCGTGGTCAGCCCCGACATGGCTTCGAAGAAGGCGTCGGTGAAGCTCATGCCGAGTTCCGAGAAATGCAGCGGCAGCGAGGCGAAGAAGGTCAGCACGACCCAGCTCAGCGAGGTCATGACGAAAGCCTGGCGCACGGTCAGCTTGATGCCGCCGGAGCGGCAGGTAAGCGCGGTCGCAACGCCGACGAACAGCGTCACGCCGCCGGAGACCAGGAACACCTCCCAATCGGCATGGCCGGCGACGAGATCGACCACCGCCGGGACGAGCATGGTCATGGCCAGCGTCGACAGCAACAACCCGATGACCAGAAATATGGGCCGAAAATCCATGCAGGACCTGCGCTCGGTTGATCCGGTCGGCGCCCTATCGGGCGTGTCCGACGCGCACTCAATCGCATTTATTGGCGGTGGGTCAACCTCGAACCGCCGCCGGGCACCACCCGGCCGGCCGGCCGGGTCTCAGACGAAGGCCTCGCCCGAGGTCGGGTTGCCGATCATGGCGAGGAACTCGCGCCGCGTCTCGCCGTTGTCGCGGAACGCGCCAAGCATGCGGCTGGTGACCATGGTCACGCCCGACTTATGCACGCCGCGCGTGGTCATGCACTGGTGCGCCGCCTCGATGACCACGGCGGTGCCCTTGGGCTGCAACACCTCGCCGATGGCGCCGGCGATCTGCGCCGTCATCTTTTCCTGGATTTGTAGGCGCTTGGCGTAGGCCTCGACGAGCCGCGCCAGCTTCGAGATGCCGACCACGCGACGGTGCGGCAGGTAGGCGACGTGGGCGCGGCCGATGATCGGCGCCATGTGGTGCTCGCAATGGGATTCGAAGCGGATGTCGCGCAGCAGGACGATCTCGTCGTAGCCCTCGACCTCCTCGAAGGTGCGCTCCAGCACCTCGCGCGGATCGGCACCGTAGCCCTGGAAAAACTCCTCGTAGGAGCGCACCACGCGGGCCGGCGTGTCGACCAGCCCCTCGCGCTCGGGGTCGTCGCCGGCCCAGCGGATCAGCGTGCGCACCGCGGCCTCGGCCTCGTCGCGCGTCGGCCGCTGCACGGCCGCAACCGGCTCTGCGCCAACCCCATTCGGGCTGTCCTTGGGCGGCATGTCGTGGTTCCTTCCCCTTGAAAAACGGCCCATACGGCGCCCACGGACGCCGCACAGATCCTTGAAATGGGGGTAAATCGCCGGGTCGTCAACCCCGGCGGGCCGCGCCGATCAATGCACCGCCGGCGGCCGGTCCGGCCCGTCGAGCGAAAATGCCGGCACTTCGGCGTCGAAACGGGTGCCGTCAGCGGCGATCAGATGGAACCGGCCGGACATGAACCCGGTCGCCGTGGCCAGCGGCGTGCCGCTGGAATAGGTGTAGGACTCGCCCGGCTGGAGCACCGGCTGGTCACCGACCACGCCGTCGCCGACGACCTCGTGGCTGGTGCCGCGCCCGTCGGCGATGCGCCAATGGCGATAGATCAACTGCACCGCCTGATTGCCGCGGTTCTCGATGCGCACGTGATAGGCCCAGACATGGCGGCCTTCATCGGGGTCGGAATGATCGGACAGGTACTCTGGCGACACCGCGACGACGACGCCGAGGGTCTGTTCCTGGTAGATATCGCTTTTCGACACGGGCTGCTCCCACTCCGTCGCTCAATCCGGACTGCACGACGCGCCGCCGAGTACGCAGAATTTGGCGCAGTGCGGATGGTTGAGGCGGACCGCGCGGGCGGAACCGGCGAGATCGGCTCCCAACTCGAAGGCCGGATCGTAGGGCAAAAGCGTGCACGGCACCACAACCGGATCGGCGGCACCCTTCTTGCGCACCACCATGCGCGAGGTGGCGCACATGATCGATTCCGGCCGCACGCCGAGGATATCCCAGCAGTTGACGCTGATTTCGGGCACGTCGGCGCCGACGTCCATCTCCGGAAACAGCACCATGCGGGCGTGGTCGTCGGCATCGATGGCGATGCCTTCGGCGCGGAACAGCGCGGCGTAGCCGCCGCGCGCCGCGGTTTCGTCCTCGCCCCAGCAGGTGCGGCCGGCGACGGCGATGTTGAAGCCGTTGTCGGCGAGCCAGCGCAGTCCGTCGAGCGCCGGCGCCCAGGTCCCGGGTCCGCGCACCTCCTCGTGGCGCGCCTGCGTGAAATGGTCGAGCGACACGCGCAGCGTCAATGCCGCGCCGTACCGCCGCTTGAGTTCGAGCAGCCGCGCCTTCTTGTGGTGCAGCGGCTTCATGGCGTTGGTCAGCACCAGCGCCTGCAGGCCGCGCCCGAGCACCGCGTCGAGCATGTCGGGCAGGTCCCTGTTCATTAACGGCTCGCCGCCGGTGAACGCGACTTCCTTGAGCGCGATGCCGAGGGTCTCGGCTTCGTCCAGGTAGCCGACGACATCCGCGAGCGTGAGGTAAACCAAATCGTCGTTGGTCGGGCTCGAGTCCATGTAGCAATTGACGCAAGTGATGTTGCAGAGGCTGCCGGTATTGAACCAGAGCGTGCTCAGATGCGTGAGCGCGACGACGGCGCGTTCCTCGCCCTTGGCCGTGACCAGCGGATCGGCGAACTTGCGTGGTACCGACTGGAGCTGTTGGGAGAGCTTGTTCATACGTTCGCCCTTGGTTGTTCTTCGGGTTTGTCCGCTCGCGCGGCAAGTCGTGTTTCCGTTCTAGACCGCGGCGCCGATCAAGTGCCAATCAAAAATTGGTTATGGGCGCGCGAGCATAGGGCCGGCTTGCGCTTTGGCCGGCGTAAAGATATGTAAATCGGGCCGTAGAGGCGGGTATGATGTAGTGGTAGCCTGCCAGCTTCCCAAGCTGGACGTGCGGGTTCGATTCCCGCTACCCGCTCCAGCCGTTTTGCCAAACAAACGTATTATTGCTCGCCGCTTTCGCCGCGCGGGTCGAGTTCGCCGGCGACCGGCGAGGTCCGCGGCACGACCTGGAAGTCGGTCTGATCGGCCGCCGCCGGCGCCGGGCGCTCGCGGATTCGCGTCGCGATCACGGCGGCGGCGGCGAGGCCGACGATAGCGGTGAAATGGAACAACCCGGCAGCGCCGAACACCTCGATGAACAGCGCCGCCGCGGGCGGCCCGACGACGGCGCCGATGCCGTAGGCCATGACCAGCCCGCCGGCCGCCGGCACCAGGTCGTCGGGTTCAAGGAAGTCGTTGGTGTAGGCGACCGACATCGGATAGAGAATGCCGCCGAGGCCGCCGTAGACGACCGCCGCCGCGATCAGCGCGTAACCGCCGAGCCCGGCGAGCGCCATGGCGACGCTGACGCAGGCGAGCGCGAGCGTGATGCCGAGCAGGAAGCCGCGCCGGTCGCGGCCGTCGCTGGCGCGGCCGATCGGCCATTGCAGCACCAGCCCGCCGATGATGACGGCGCTCATGAACAGCGCCGTGCCGCCCCTGTCGAGGCCGGAATACTGCGCGAACACCGGCCCGACGCCGTAGAACGCGCCGAGCACGACGCCCGAGACCAGGGCGACGACCATGCCGGTCGGCGAGGTGCGCCACAGCTTGACGAAATCGAAGCGCGACTGCTGCGGCAGTTCGGGCGCCTGCACGCGGGTCACGGCGACCGGCAGCACGGCCAGCGACATCAGCACGCTCATCAAGGCATAGAGCGCGAAGCCGCTCTCGTCGGGAAGCTGGATCAGGAACTGGCCCAGGCCCTGGAATAGGTAGACGGTGATGATGTAGAGCGACAGCACCTGGCCGCGCGTCGAGTTGTCGGCGCGCGCGTTGAGCCAGCTTTCGACGCACATGTACATGCCGACCGCGCAGGCGCCGACGACGAAACGGAAAGCGCCCCAGGCGAGCGGGTCGACCACGAAAGCATGCGCCAGGGTCACCGCCGACATGGTCGAGCCGAAGGCGGCGAACGCGCGGATGTGCCCGACCGCCATGATCAGCCGGTGGCCGAACAGCGTGCCGACGACGATGCCGACGAAGTACTGCGCCATCACCAGGCCGATCAGCCAGGCCGGCTCGCCGGCGGCGGCGAGACGGACCGCGAGCAGCGTCGGCAGCGAGCCGTTGGCGAGCATGAGCAGCGCCATGCCGACGAGCAGCGAGGAGACGGAAAAGAGCGTTTGGCGCATGGCCCGAATACCGCCGGTGAATTTCGCCGCTCAATAGGGTTTCCAGGCGCCCGCCGCAAGCGTTTTCGCGCCGGTAGGCCGGTCCGTCCCAGGCGCCGGCGTTTCGGCCCGTGAAACCCCTGCCCGCGCGCGGTTGCCACCTCTTGCAGGTGGCGCTAAGACGGGCGTCGCGGAGCACGCCGCTCCGCCCCTGACGAGGCGAGGACAACCATGCTGCTCAAAGGAATCAAGGTCGTCGAAATGGGCCAGAACCTGGCCGGCCCCTACGGCACCCAGATCCTCGCGGACCTCGGCGCCGAGGTGTTCAAGATCGAGCGCCCGACCGGCGACGACGCGCGCAGCTGGGGCGCCAAGGTCACCGACGACACCACCACCATGTACCAGACGCTGAACCGCAACAAGAAATCGGTGACGCTCGACGTGACCCAAGCCGCCGACAAGGCGAAGCTGATGGCGCTGCTCGCCGACGCCGACATCTTCCTGCACAACCTGCGTCCGGGCACGCCGGCCAAGCTCGGCCTCGGCCCGGCCGACCTGCGCAAAAAATTTCCCAGGCTGATCTACTGCGACGTCGGCGCCTTCGGCCATTTGGGGCCGCTCAAGGACCAGCCCGGCTACGAGCCCCTGATGCAGGCCTACGGCGGCCTGGTCAGCATCAACGGCCATCCCGACGGCCCGGTCGCGCGCATCGCCGTTTCGGTCGTCGACCTAGGTACCGGCATGTGGACCGCCATCGGCGCCTTGGCCGCGCTCCATCACAGGAGCCAGACCGGCGAGGGCTGCGTCATCAACACCTCGCTCTACGAGACCACGCTCGCGTGGGGCAACTACCACATGGCCGAATACCGCATGACCGGTAGCGTGCCGGCGCGCCAGGCGACCGGCCACCCCGCCGTGGTGCCCTACCAGGCGTTCGACGCCGCCGACGGCCCGTTCATGATCCTGGCCGGCAACGACCGCCTGTTCGCCAAGCTCTGTCCGGCCATCGGCAAGCCCGAGTGGGCGGCGGACGAACGCTTCAAGACCAACCCGGGCCGCGTCGCCAACAAGGCGGAGATCGTCGGCGCGATCCAGGCGATCGTCGCCGGCGAGCCGCGAGAACATTGGGTCGAAAAGCTGCGCGCCGCCGGCGTGCCGTCGGCGCCGATCCAGACCATTCCCGAGGTGCTGGAGACGCCGCAGACGCTGGCGCTCGACATCCTGCAGCCGGTCGCCGGCACATCGCTCACACTGGTCGGCCTGCCGATCTCGGTCGACGGCAAGCGCCCGGCCATGCGCAACGCGCCGCCGGTGCTCGGCAACGCTAACGAAGAACTGCCCGAGTGACGGGCGAAAGCAACGAGGAAATCAACATGTCGCAAATCCGCGTCGAGCGCCAAGGCGCCATCCGCAACGTCATCATCGCCCGGCCGGACAAGCGTAACGCGCTGACCGACGAGATGATGGTCGAGATCCGCGAACTCTTTACCGCCGCGCCGCCGGCCGACGAGCGCGTCACCGTGATCCGCGGCGAGGGTCCGTCGTTCTGCGCCGGGTTGGAGCTTTCCACCGGCGGCGTCGACCCGGCGGCGGCGCAGTTGATCGAGACCATGTTCGACGCCGTGCAGCGCTACCCGCTGCCGACCGTGGCGCGGGTCCAGGGCGCGGCCATCGCCGGTGGCTGCGAGTTGGCGCTGCATTGCGATTTCGCCGTCGCCGCGACGGACGCCCGCTTCGCCATGCCGCTGGCGCAGATCGGCGTCGCCACGACCTGGTTCCTGACCAAGAAGATCATGGAGGCGGCGGGACCGGTGATCGGCCGCGAGTTCCTGCTGCTCGGCGAACCGATCTCGGGCGAACGCCTGGCCGGGCTCGGCATCGTCGCGCGCGCGGTTGCCGCCGACCAACTCGACGCCGAGGTCGCACGCCTGACCGAACGGCTCGCCGCCAACGCGCCGCTTTCCCTGCAGGCGATGAAGGGGCTGATCCTGCGCCAGATGAGCGTCTACGACCTGCCCGAACGCGGCCAGGCGGCCGAACTGGCCGACGCGGTTTGGTCGAGCGAGGACGCGCTCGAGGGCGTGCGCGCGCGGGTCGAGAAGCGCAAGCCGGTGTTCAAGGGCAAGTGACGGCGCCGGCCGGCAGCGACCAGGCGCCGCGACGGCCCGCGGTCGCGGCATGCAACCGGGTATGGACGTTAAAATTCTATTTCGTGTAGGGCCTTGGCCGGGACATACGATATCGCCAAGCAAACACGGGACATCGACGCGCGCCGCGACCAATTGTAATTGTGGCGACAGCTTTGCGCCGTAATGGTTGTGCTTGCGATGGCCGCGGTACGGATGGGCCGAGGTATAGTCGGGCTTACAGTCGGTGACGGAAGATCACGATGCAGACCTCGCAGGAAGGCGAAAGACGGCGGCAGCTCAAGTTGCCCATCCGGATCACCATCACCACGGTGTTCGCGGTGTTCACGGCCGCCTCGATCTAGCTGGTCGCCGGCCTGAGCTTCTTCAGCGGCCGCGACATCATCCTGGAATTTGCCCGGACCGACATCGCCATGTCCGCCGAGGCGGCCCAGAACTCCATCGACGGCCTTGTCGGCCGCGCGTTCCTCACCGCCGATACGGTCGCCGTCCTGCCCGGCCGGATGTTCGATTGGCAAGCGCCGGACGCGCTGCTCAGCTCGCTCACGCTCGGGCTCCGCAACAACCGCGCGATCTGCGGCGTCTTCGTCGGCTTCCCCGACGGCGCCTTCATCCAGGCCATCAACCTGGTCGACGCCGACGGCCAGCAGCGCAAGGTCGCCGGCATGCCAAACGGCGCCACCATGGCCTAGCGGGTTATGCCGCCGGTCGCCACGGGTGGCAGCCGCACCATCGCGTGGCGTTACTTCGACCACGCCGGCAACCCGATCTCCGGTGCCGGCGTCGTCGCCGCCGAACCGGAGTCGTACGATCCGCGCACGCGGCTGTGGTACGCCAAGGCGCTGGCCGAACGCAAGGCGACGATCTCGGACGTATACGTCTTCGCCAGCCTGCAACAACCGGGCATGACGGTTTCGCGACCGGTGCGGCACTTCGACGAAGCGGTGGTCGGCATCGACCTGCTGCTCGGCGACCTGGCGCAGTTAGCCAAGCGGCTGCGCTCGGGCAAGAACGGCCTTGTCGCCATCGTCGACGACAAAAGCCGGCTGGTCGCGTTTTCCGGCAAAGAGAACATTCTCAAGGACAAGTCCGGCGGCGCGGCGGGCATCGAGCTGAAGGCGCTGGCCGAAATCGACGACCGCCGGCTGCAACTCAGCGCCGAGCGCCGCGACACCGCCGATCCTGCCGGCGCGGCTTTCACCCTAGATGGCCACGACTACCTAGGGTTCAGAAGGCCGGCGTCGAGCAGCGGACTGGTGCCGTGGCAGATCGTCAGCGTCGCCGTCGTCGACGATTTCATCGGCGGGCTGATGGCGGCGCTCTACCGTTCGCTCATGCTGGCGGTCGGGATCGTCCTGGTCTCCGTCTTCATCGTCGCCGTCATGGGCGGCTGGATTTCCCGACCCGTGGTCCGGCTGCGCCACATGGCCGATCAGATCACGACGCTGAACCTTTCGCGGATCGAGAGTTTCGACTCGCCCTTCGACGAGATCAGGCGGTTGCAGGCATCGATGGACCGCATGCGCGGCGCGCTCGACAAATTCCTCCGGTTCGTGCCGCGCGACGTGGTGCGCGAACTGATCCGCGACGACAAGGCGGCTGAGGTCGGCGGTGTCAGGCGCGAGGTGACGCTGCTGCGCACCGACGTCGAAGGCTTCACCACGATGACCGAGCGGATAACGCCAGAGCAGATCATGTCGCAGGCGTCGGAATACTTCGAGTGCATGTCGTTCGGCATCCAGGCCAAACTCGACACCATCGACAAGTTCATCGGAGACGCCATCATGGCGATGTGTAACGCGCCCAGCCTGGATCCGCTGCACGTCGACAACGCCTGCCGCGCCGCGCTGACGGCGCACCAGATATCGAAAGACCTCAACGCCGAGTTCGCCGCCGCCGGCAAGCCGGTCATGCGCACCCGCTTCGGGCTGCATACGGCGGACGTGCTTGTCGGCAACATCGGCGCGCGCGACCGCATGCAGTACACCTGCCTGGGCTCCGGCGTGAACCTGGCGGCGCGGCTCGAGGGCCTCAACAAGTTCTACGGCACCAGCGTCCTGGCCAGCGGCATGGTCCGGCGCAAGGCGTCGCCCGACTACTTCTTCCGTCGCGTCGACATCGTCGAAGCCAAGGGCACGACCATACCGATCACCATCTTCGAACTGCTCGGCGAGCGCGGCGAGAACGCCGCCTTCTATGTCGGCGCCGATACGCTGCGGCGTGCCGTGAAGTACGAGCAGGCCTTCGACTTCTACCTGCACCGCGACTTCACCGACGCGGTGACGCTGCTCGACGAACTGATCGCCGAGAACCCGTCGGATGCGGTGGTCGCCCTGCTCGCCGAGAAATGCCGTGGATACATCGCCGAGCCGCCGCCATCCGGCTGGAACGGCGCCACGCAACTCGACAGGAAGTGAAGCCGACTTAGGCCTGGAAGCCCATCAGCCGGAAGCGCTCGGCCATTTCCGCGTGGTTGAGTTGCGCCAGCTTGTCGTCCGGGTCGGGCGCGCCGTCCTGTTTCCAGCGCATGTAGGCGCGGCACAGGATCTTGGCCTTGCCCTCGAGGTCGGCCATGCGCCAGGCGCCGATCTCGGCCGTCGTGCGGTGGCAGCCCATGCAGTAGTCGCCGGCGTCGTTGGAGTGGCAGACGCCGATGCAGGGCGAAACAACGTTGATGCTTTCCGGCAACTGCTCGTTGAAGTCTTCCGCCATGCGCACGCCCCAAACCTACGATTGTCAATGATGGTGGGGACGATGGACCGCGATTTCA
>JAYNJY010000068.1:12273-12890 GCA_038110665.1 Rhodospirillaceae bacterium
CTCCTTCGCCCTGTTTTATGGTCATCTTACTTCATCGTCGATTGCATGAGCACGATCTGCGCCACGTCGACGCGCGCCGGCTGGCTCAGCGCATAGAGGATGGCGGCGGCGATGTCGTCGGACTCCATGGAATCGCCGAAACTTTCGTAGAACTCGCGCGCCTTTTCCTTGTCGCCCCAGCGTGCCTCGGCGAAATCGGTCCGCACGATGCCAGGCATGATCTCGGTGACGCGCACGCCCAAGCCGGCGTAATCCATGCGCAGGCTTTCCGAGAAGCCGTGCACGGCATGCTTGGAGGCGGAATAGGCCGTGCGCGTGGCGTTCGGCCTGAGCCCCGAGACCGAACCGATATTGACGACGTGGCCATGGCCGCGCGCCACCATGCCGGGGACGAGCGCGCGGCTGACCCGCATCAGGCCGAGCACGTTGGTCTCGATGATCGCGGCCCAGTCGTCGGCGCTACCCTCATCGAAGCGCTTGCGTCCGCCGACCTCGTGGCCGGCGTTGTTGACCAGGATGTCGATCTCGCGCCTGCCGTCGGGCAGGCTGCCCGGCAGCGCGTCGACGGCGGCGGCGGTGACGTCGAGGATGTGCGCGATCACCTCGGCGCCCTCGGC
>JAYNJY010000069.1:0-12851 GCA_038110665.1 Rhodospirillaceae bacterium
ACCGCGTGGAAGACGCGCCCGGCCGAGATCACCCATTGGCTCGGCCGCTTCGAGGAGGCCGTCCATGACCTTGCGGCTTGACCTCGGCGATCCCGGTTTCGAAGACGCGTTCAAGCAATTCCTCGGCGCCAAGCGCGAGACCGAGCAGGACGTCGACGACGTGGCGGCGGCGATTATCGCCGAGGTGCGCCAACGCGGCGACGCGGCGTTGCGTGACCTGACCCTTAAACTCGACCGCTTTGATTTGGCCGAAAACGGCATGCGGATCGCAGCCGACGAAATCGCCGAATGGGCGGCGAAATGCGACGCCGGAACACTGGCCGCGCTGCAGGTGGCGGCGGACCGTATCCGTGCCTTCCACGAGAAGCAACTGCCTGCCGATCTCGACTTCACCGATGCCGAAGGCATCCGGCTCGGCTATCGCTGGTCGGCGGTCGAGGCGGCCGGGCTCTACGTCCCGGGTGGCACGGCGGCCTATCCGTCCTCGGTCCTGATGAACGCGCTGCCGGCCAAGGTCGCCGGTTGCGGACGCCTGGTCATGGTGGTGCCGACCCCGGATGGCGTCGTCAACCCGCTGGTCATGGCGGCGGCGAAACTCGCCGGCGTCGACGAGGTCTACCGCATCGGCGGGGCCCAGGCCGTCGCGGCGCTCGCCTTCGGTACCGAGACGATCAAGCCGGTCGACAAGATCGTCGGCCCCGGCAACGCCTATGTGGCGGCGGCCAAGCGCCGCGTTTTCGGCACGGTCGGCATCGACATGATCGCCGGGCCGTCGGAAATCCTAGTGCTCGCCGATGGCGCCAACGACCCCGCCTGGATCGCCGCCGACCTACTGAGCCAGGCCGAGCACGATACCGCCGCGCAGTCGATCCTGGTCACCGACGACGCAGCGTTCGCCGACGCCGTCGTGGCGGCTGTCGACACACATCTCAAGACCTTGCCGCGCGCCGCCACTGCGCGCGAAAGTTGGGCGGCGCACGGCGCCGTGTTCACCGTGCCGACGCTGGAAGCCGGGCTACCGTTGGTCGACCGCATCGCGCCAGAGCACCTTGAGATCGCCGCCGAGGATGCCCGCGAACTGGGGAGCAGGGTCAGGAACGCCGGCGCCATCTTCATGGGTCGTTTTGTGCCGGAAGCGCTCGGCGACTATCTCGCCGGCCCCAATCACTTGTTGCCGACGGCGCGTTCGGCGCGGTTTTCGTCGGGGCTCGGCGTGCTCGATTTCATGAAGCGGACCTCGATGATCGAATGCGGCGCGGACGGCCTCGCCGCCGTCGGCGAGGCCGCCATCCAGTTGGCCCGCGCCGAGGGGCTCGATGCGCATGCACTGTCGCTCGCCATCCGCCTCAACCGCGGGTCCGGGAACTGACGGAGGCGAATCGTGGCGGCGGATACCAGACGTATCGCCAACATCACGCTGGACGAGCGCACCGTCATCCGCCGCAGTCCGCAGGTCGAGCACGAGCGCAAGGTCGCCATCTACGATCTCCTCGACGAGAACGAATTCGCCTTGGCCAAGGGGCCGGACGGCCCCTACAACCTGCACCTCGGCATTGAGGATAACCGCCTCGTCTTCGACGTTCGCGACAAAGGCGACCAGGGTGTCGCCCGCCTGACGCTGCCCGGCAGCGTGTTCCGGCGCATCGTCCGAGACTATTTCATTATCTGCGAAAGCTATTTCGAGGCGATCAAGACCAAGACGCCGTCGAAGATCGAAGCCATCGACATGGCTCGCCGCGGCATCCACAACGAGGGTGCCGATCTCTTGGCCGAACGCCTGGCCGCCGACGTGGAGATGGACAAGCCGACCGCCCGGCGTCTCTTCACGCTCGTATGCGTGCTGCACATACGGGCGTGAGGATAAATGCCGGAGCTGCCGTCCGCCGTATTGTTCTGTTGCACCATGAACGCGGTGCGTTCGCCCATGGCGGAAGGCATCCTGAAGTTCCTGCACGGGACGCGCATTTACGTCGATTCCGTCGGCGTGCGCTCGAGCGAGGTCGACGGCTACGCGGTCGCGGTCATGGACGAGATCGGCATCGATATCTCGCGCCACAAGCCCAAGACCTTCGACGAACTGGAAGATGACTACTTCGATCTGATCGTGCCGCTGTCACCCGAGGCCCAGCACCGTGCCGTCGAACTGACCCGCGTCATGGCCGTCGACATCGAGTTCTGGAACACCTTCGATCCCTCGGTGATCGAGCCCGAGCAGCGCGAACAGCGCCTCAATGCCTACCGCCAGGTTCGCGACCAGCTCATGAACCGCATCAAGACTCGCTTCCCGCAGACCCATGCGGTCGATGTGTGAGGTGGCGGAAAACCCCCAACCCCGCAAAAACCCTTGACCGAATGCGATTTGAAGGCATTTTAGGAGGCCTTGCGGGGGCAAGAGTGTTGAAACCAACCTGAGAGAGACATGGCCAAAGAAGAGCCGTTGGAGTTTTCCGGCACGGTCACCGAGATTCTCCCGAATGCGATGTTCCGGGTGAAACTCGATAACGATCACGAAATCCTTGCCCACACGGCGGGGAAGATGCGCAAGCACCGCATTCGCGTGCTGGCCGGTGACCGGGTCAACGTCGAGATGACTCCCTACGACCTGACCAAGGGTCGCATCACCTTCCGCTTCAAATAGAGGGTCCGGTCCATGACCGGCCCGTTCATTCTCGCTTCCGCCTCGCCGAGAAGGCTTGAGCTTTTGGCCCAGGTCGGCATCGCGCCCGACCGCGTGGAACCTGCCGAGATCGATGAAACGCCCTTGGCCGGCGAATTGCCGCGCCAGTTGGCGCGCCGTCTCGCGCGCGCCAAGGCCGACTCGGTCGCGGCGAGGTTTCCGGATGCCCGCGTGCTCGCCGCCGACACCGTCGTCGCCTGCGGCCGGCGCGTCCTCGACAAGCCCGCCGACGCGACCGAGGCACGGAAGACCCTGGCTTTGCTGTCAGGCCGCCGGCATCGTGTCTACGGCGGCATCTGCATCGTCGCCGGCGCATTGCACCGCGAACGCGTGGTCATGACCCAGGTCCAGTTCAAACGCCTGGATTCGGCCGAGATCGAGGCTTACGTCGCGAGCGGCGAATGGCAGGGCAAGGCCGGCGGCTATGCCATTCAAGGCCGCGCCGGTGCCTTCGTCACCCGCATCAACGGCTCCTATTCCAATGTCGTCGGCTTGGCGCTGCATGAAACCCTGGCATTGCTTGAAGGCGTCCGTGTAGCATGACCGGCGATATGACCGTCGACCGTATTCTCATTTCCGCGGCGCCCGGCGAGACCCGTATCGCCGAGTTGGCCGGCGATCGCCTGGTCGGGCTCGGCATCCATCGCGCCGGTGCCGAGTCGCGGGTTGGTGACATCTATGCCGGCCGGGTCGAGGCGGTGATCGGCAACCTGCAGGCCGCCTTCATCGACATCGGCGAGGACCGTGCCGGCTTCCTGGCGTTGCCGGAAGCGCGGCCAAAGCCGGTCGGCGAACGCGAGGACGACATCTCCGACTACCTCAACGAGGGTGACGGCGTGCTCGTCCAGGTCATGCGTGACGCCGAGGACGACAAGGGGCCGAAACTGACGACGCGCATCTCGCTCACCGGACGCGATCTCGTCTATCAGTCGTTCGACGGCGGCGTCTCGATTTCACGGCGGATTTTCGATCCGGCCGAACGCGCGCGGCTGGAAGCCGCCGTCGGCGACACCGGCGAGGGAAGCGGAGGCTTCATCGTGCGCACGGCGGCGGCCGAGGCCGAGGACGACGAGATCGCCGATGAGGCGGCGCGGCTGCGCGCGCGCTGGGCAGAGATCGAAATGGCGCGTGCCAAGGCGGCCCAGCCCGGCTGCATCCACCGCGACCAGCCGCCGCCCATGCGGGTGCTCCGCGAGCGCGGCGGCGCGGAGTTGGAACGCGTCATCGTCGACGATGCCGACCTGCTCGGCCGGATGCGCGCCTTCGTCGAGGCCGAGATGCCGGATCTTCTGGAAGTGTTGAGGCACCACGCCGGCACCCAGCCGCTGTTCGAGGCCGAGGGCGTCGAGGATTTGATCGACGAGGCCCTCGACGTCTACGTCGACCTGCCGTCGGGCGGCAACATCCTGATCTCGGAGACGCCGGCCCTGACCGCCATCGACGTCAACACCGGCTCGGCCGATTTCGGCGGTCGCGACCGCACGCTGATCGGCGTAAACAAGGAGGCCGCCGAAGAGATCGCGCGCCAGATCGTACTGCGTAACCTGAGCGGCCTGATCGTCGTCGATTTCGTCTCCATGCGCCGCAAGGACGCCGAACAGGAACTGGGCGATACCTTCCAGCGTGCGCTCGCCGCCGATCCGCTCAAGCCGCACCTGGTCGGGTTCACGCGCTTGGGACTGGCCGAACTTACCCGCCGACGCCAGGGCGCCAGCCTGCAGGAAATCATGTGCGGCGAGCCAACCGCGCCGATGCCATCGGCGGCGACGACGGCACTGGCGGGCTTGCGGGCCGCGCTGGCGGAAGGTCGCGCCGCGCCGAAGCCGGCCTACCGGCTTCGAGTGGCACCCCCGGTCGCGGATGTTCTCGCGAACGAGTTCGCGGGCGCGCTCACCGAGACCCGCGCTCGGCTCGGTGGCGCGCTCGAAGTGGTGACAGACCACGGGATCGCGCCCGACGGCTTCCGCATCGAAGAAGGCGGCGCCGGAGACAAGTCGTGAGCGGAGCGAAATCGGAGACCGGCGCGGCGAAAGTCGTGCCCCTGAAGGCCAAGAAATGCCCGATCTGCGGCCGGCCGGCGGAACTCGCCTACCGGCCGTTCTGCTCCAGCCGCTGCGCCGATGTCGATCTCGGGCGCTGGCTCGGCGAGGAATACCGCATCCCTGCGGAGGAAAGCGCGGACGACATGGCCGAACTCGACGACGACGCCTTTCCGGACGAGCGCTAGGCCTGGAAAGGGCGGCGCATTTCCCGGCGACTGGGCTCTGGACAGGACGGTGAATTTCTTCTAAAAGCGCCCGGTGTTCCGGTCATGCCAACTCGGGCCGGGACATGATTTTTGCCCGCTTTCCGCCGGCCCTGCGCCGGTTTTCAAAGCACCCGGTGCCCAGGTAGCTCAGTTGGTAGAGCAGCGGATTGAAAATCCGCGTGTCGGTGGTTCGAATCCGCCCCTGGGCACCATTTCTCCCGCCCCACATCTCATGTGACCACTCGTTACACCGCGATTGCCGCCGGCAGTCGGTCGGCTACGCCGGTCGCGCCGAGCCGTACCTCACGCGTCTTCGGGCCCGGCAGCAGGTCGAAGGCGATGGAGATGCGTCGCGTTTCCGACTGAAACGGCACCGTGCGGTGGTAAAAGTAGGATGGGAACAGGTAAAGCCGGCCCTCCGCCGGCGGGTAGCAGCGCGTCACCGGCGCGGCTTGGGCTTTGGGGTAGAACTGCGGCCGGCCGAATTCGATCCAGCCGGCGTTGTCGTCGGACAGCTCCTGGCCGTTGATCACGGCCGGCACCTGGGCGTAGTAGACGCCGCTCAACCAGCCGTCGCGATGGATGTGGCTCGCCTGGTGGCCGCCGCTTTCGAGCACCGTCGCCCAGATATCGTAGTGCCAGTTTTCCGGCCGCTGGCCGAGGTAGGGGTGGCCGAAGACGAGCGGCCGGGCGGCGCGGTAACGATCGGCGCAATCGCCGACGATAGCCAGCAGGTCTGCGATCGGAGACCGGAGTTCGCCGGCAAGATTGGCGCTTTGGTAGCCGAGTTCGGTCGTTTTGTCCTTGGGGGCATACTCGAGCGTTGGGTGGTTCTGGCAGTAGTCGGAAAGCGCGCGGTTGAAGGCGGTGAGGTCGGCATAGCCCGCCGGCACTGCGATCTCGAAAGCCTCGATCAGGCGGTCGAAATCGACAAGTTCGAGCCAAGCTTCCGTCGCTCCCAGTTCCTGTAACGCGACACTCTTGAGGGCCAGCGCGCCGGATTGACCGGGCCGGATTGCGAGTTGGCAGTCCGCCGCGGCCACGGCTTCCCGCCAGCGCCCCTCGAACAGGAGCGCGCGACAAAGCGCGGTCCAGGCGGACGGGTGGTTGGGCAGCTTGGCGAGCCCCTCGCGGTAGGGCTCGATGGCATCGCCGCAGCGGCCGCCGGCCTGGAGCGCATGCGCGAGGTTGATGATCGGATCTGGATGGTCGGGGGCCAGCTGGCGGAGCGTAGTGAAAGCCTCGATGGCGGCCTCGGAGTCACCGAGTTCCAGGGCGAGTTGGCCCAAGTTGTTCCAGGCCTCTGCGAAGCCCGGCAATACCGCGATGGCGCGCTTCAACAGCGCCAATGCCTTGGCCGGATTGCCGCCGCGATGGACCGTGACCGCCAGGAAGTTGAGGACCTGCGGGTGATCGGGAACCTTGGTCAGAAGGTCTTCGAGCGTGGCTTGCCCAGCCAGGATATCGCCGGCTTCGAAGCACTCGACGGCCGTGGCGAAAAGGCGCTGCAACTGACTTGCCGCCAGTCGATCCGATTCTACCATCGCAACGCCGCCTCCACCAACGCGATGGCGGAACATATACCTTGGCGGCGATCCTGTGAAGCGGGGATTGCCGTGGTGCAGGTTTGGCTCGCTCGGTTTCTCTACTCATCACTTTCCGCCGGGTCACGCGGCGCCGCTTTCCAGCCGGTGGCCGAAACCGGCCCGACCGACGTGTGCGAGACCATCGCCGCATTCAACTGCATGCAGGAACGCCAGCAGCGTTTCATCGCCGACCGTACCTGCATGCTGTCCGCCATCTCGCACGACCTGAGGACGCCGATCACCTCGCTTCGCATCCGCGCCGAATTCATCGAGGATCCGGAGCTTTAGGCTAAGATCCTGGCGACGCTCGACGAGATGCAGGCGATGACCGAGGCGACCCTCGGCTTCGCGCGCGAGGACGCGACCGAAGAGACCTTCCGGGAAACCGATCTCGCCGCGCTTTACGAAAGTGTCGTCGCCGATGCCGCCGACATCGACAAGGACGCCAGCTTCACGGCGCCGACCGGTGAGCGCGTTGTCGCCTCCTGCGGGCCGATCGCGCTTCGTCGCGCGCTCCGGAACATCGTCGATAACGCGCTCGCGTACGGCACCGCGCGCGCGTTTCAATTGAGCGTTCGGACAGCGCCGTCGCCACTCTCGACGACGATGACGGCCCGGGCATTCCGGCCGCCGAGATGGCGCGGGTGTTCGAGCCCTTTGTCCGGCTGGAGGAATCGCGCAACCGGGAGACTGGCGGTATCGGTCTTGGCATGGCGATCGCGTGCACCATCCTGCGCGCGCACGGCGGCGACGTGGACTTGGAAAACCGCGCCGAAGGCGGGCTCCGCGTGCGCCTAAGGCTGCCGGCGGACCCTGCCTAGCCGTTTTCAACCGACATAGCCCTCGACCTTGGGGTTCTGGGTATAGGTGCCGACCAGCTTACCTTCCGCCAGGGCATGGCCTGTGATAGCCTTCATCACGTCCGGGCCGCGGAAATTTCCGCCGGCGTCGAGCCCCAGGCTTTCGACATCGAGCGCGTAAACGCGGAATTCGTAATGATGCAGCAACTCGTCGTTCCAGGGCGGGCAGGGGCCGTCGTAAGCGCCGTAGTCGCCGGCCATGTCCGGGTTTGACGCCATGAACATGGTGTAGTCGTTGATGCCGCGGACGCCATGCGCGACCCGGCCCGGCGCCTTGCCGCCGGCGACGATGCCTTTCGACTCGGCACCTTCCGCGAGCGAGGTGATCGACGCCGGCACGTCGACCAGCAGACCGTGGAAGAAGTCCTGGCGCGGCATGTCGGCGGGAATGCTTCGTTCCGCCGAATTGACATCGTCGAACACGGTCGGCACGTCGACGTCGACGCAGATGACGACGAAGCTCTTGGTGCCGGCCGGCGCGCCGGACCAGCTCAGTTGCGGGCTGATGTTGGTGCTCATCTTCGAGTGGTTTTCGGCGCAGGGCGCACAGAAGGCATGGCGCGCCGGTATCGGTTGACCGTCCTTGAAGGCGGTCGAGGTGACGGTGATCGTGCCGGACATGGTTGTTCCTCCCGGTGATGCTATTCTCTGGTCAGGTAAGCTTAGCCAAGGAGCGTTGGGGATTCCAGAGGGGGACATGCGCGAATTGCCATCCGCCGACGTGACCTGGCGCGAAGACGGCTATCCGTTTTCGGCGCGCTTCGGCGACGTCTATTTCTCCGGCGACGGCATCGCCGAGACCAACCACGTATTTCTGGACGGCATCGGTGCGCCCGACGTCTGGCGCGGCGCGCGCAATTTCACCATCGCCGAGACAGGCTTCGGCACCGGCCTGAATTTCCTCTCGGCCTGGGCGCTCTGGCGCGAGACGGCGCCGGCCGGTGCCAGGCTCGATTTCGTCTCGGTCGAGGGCTTCCCCCTGGATGAAGACACGATGGTGCGCGCGCACCGAAGCTTAGGCGCGCTCCGCCCGCTCGCCGATGCGTTGCGCGCCGCATTGCCGACGCGCAAACCCGGGTTTCACTCCGTTTCCCTCGACGGCGGCCGGGTGCGCCTGCTTTTGCTCTACGGCGAGGCCGCGGACATGCTCGCGGCGCTCGAGGCAGGGGTCGATGCCTGGTTCCTCGACGGTTTCGCGCCGGCCAAGAACCCCGAGATGTGGTCGGAAGCCGTGATCGGACAAGTCGCGCGGTTGAGCCGTGCCGGCGCCCGGCTCGCCACCTTCACCGCCGCGGGCGCGGTGCGGCGCGCGCTTGAGGCCGCCGGTTTCGCCATGGAGAAACGTCCCGGCCTGGAGAAGCGTGAATGCCTCGCCGGCCGGTTCGTCTGCGCCGTCGGCGATGCCGATCCAGCGCCCTGGTTTTCCTGGCCCGGGCCGCTCAAGCCCGGAAGCCATGTTGCCGTGGTCGGCGCCGGAATCGCCGGCGCGACGGCGGCGCGGGCGTTGTGTGACGCGGGGTTCGACATAACCGTGCACGAGGCCGGACCGGCCGTCGCTTCCGGCGCGTCGGGGACGCCGGTGGCGATCATGCAGCCGCGACCCCTCATTGGAAACGGTGCCGACGGGCTATTCCATGCTGCCGCCTACCGCACCGCGCTTGAGCTTTACGACCGGCTAGAAGCCGCCGGCAAAGCGGTCTGGCGCCAGCGCGGGCTCTTGGTGCTCGGCCGCGATGCCGGCGACGTCGAACGCTACGGCAAGCTCGACCACGGTGAAACGGTCGATGGCGCAGAAGCGGCGCGGCGCGCGGGTATCGAAGTCGGCCTGCCCGGAACGTGGTTTGGTGCCGCCGGCGCGCTCGACGCGTCGGCGCTCTGCCGCGCCTTGCTCGACGGCATCGAAGTGCGTTGCGGTAAGGCGGTCGGTGCCGAGGATGCCGCCGGCGGCGCCGACGCCGTGTTGCTGGCGGCGGGCCACGCCACGCTCGAACTTTCCGGCTTCGACCAACTGGGGCTCAACGCCAACCGCGGCCAACTCACCCGTATCGCGCCGTCGGCGGCGTTGGCCGGCCAAGCCGCGCCGGTCACCTACGGCGGCTATCTCGTTAAGGACGGCGGCGGGCACGTCATTGGTTCCACTTACCGGCGCGTCGCCGAAGTGTCCGACGGCACGTGGCAGTCGCCGGACGCCGCCGATGACGCCGCCAATCTTGCGCTCCTTGCCGGCCGGATGCCGGTATTCGACGACGCCATCGCAGACGCCGGCGCGGCCTGGGTCGGGCTTCGCGCCACCACCGCCGACCGGCTTCCCGTGCTGGGGCCGGTGCCGGACGTGGCCGCCTACGAGGCCGGCTATGCCAGGCTCCGCCATGGCCCGGCCGTCGGGCCATTCCCGAACGCGCGGTTTCGTTCCGGGCTCTACGTGCTCGCGGGGCTTGGTTCGCGCGGCTTCCTGACCGCACCCTTGTCGGCCGAGATCGTCGCCGCCGGCCTGGCTGGCCGGCCGCGGCCGCAACCGAAGCCCGTGCTTGCGGCGCTGCATCCGGCGCGCTTCCTGATAAATCGTTTGCGGCGCCGACGTCCGGGCGCTTGATGCCGGCGGTGGCGGGCGCGACAATGCCGGCCGCCACAAGGAGGAACCAAATCCATGCGCATGCAGCTCGCCAGCTGGCCCGAGGTCGAGGCCTATCTCAAGCGTTCAACCGGCATCATCCTGCCGATCGGCTCGACCGAGCAGCACGGGCCGACCGGCCTGATCGGTACCGACGCGCTGACCTCCGAGATGATCGCCTGGCGCGTCGGCGAAGCTGTCGATGCCATGGTGGCGCCGACCATCAACGTCGGCATGGCGCAGCATCACCTCGGCTTTCCGGGCTCGATGACGCTCAGGCCGTTGACGCTGATCGCCGTCGTCCAGGACATAGTCAATTCGCTCGCCCGTCATGGCTTCGAGCGGTTCTTCTTCATCAACGGCCACGGCGGCAACGTCGCCACGGTAACCGCCGCGTTTTCCGAGCTCTACGCCGAAACCAGCCTGAAGACGGCGGCGGCCAACCGGCCACAGGTCCGTTGCGTGCTCCGCAACTGGTACCTGGGCAAGCGTGTCGGCGCGATCTCGAAGGAGGTCTTCGGCGACGACGAAGGCTCGCACGCGACGCCGTCCGAGGTGGCACTGACCTATTTCGGCTATCCCGAGACCGGCGCGCGGCTTTCCAAGGCCAAACTCGATCCGCCGCGCGCGCCGGAGGGCATGATCTACGACGCCGACGACTACCGCCGCCAGTTCCCGGATGGGCGTATCGGTTCCAACCCGTTGGGCGCCACGGCCGAGATCGGCGAGCGTATCCTCGAGGCGGCAGCGACGGAACTGGCCGACGACTACCGGGCTTTCGTCGCGGCAGCCTGATCGGATCAGCCGGGCGGTTCGGGGCTGCCCTCGGCATCGATCATGCGCCGGCGCCATACTTCCTGGTCGGCATCGAAGTCGGCATGGGCGACGACCTTGGTCACCGTCTCTGGCGCGTCCATGATCGGCAGGCGGATTGCCGGGACCTAGAGCGGCGAGGCGTTGCGCGACGTCGTCGCGGTGTAGATCAGGGCGAACGGCGCCTTTTCCTCGATCATGGTTCGGTATTCCGCGAATGCCTGCGGCACGCGCTTCAGCGACATGGTCGAAAGCCGGTGGCCGGTCCGATCATGGCAGAGCATGCGGACCAATCCGGTGCCCCAGTAACGGTAGTGAATGTCGAACGGGTCGAGACAGACGTCGACCACTCGGAAGTAGGGCACGATCCTGGTCGGCAGCTACTCGAGGTGGAATTCCGCTCAGCTTGGCGCCGTTCTCTCTCCACGAAGGCCGTTCCAATATTCGATGATTGTCCGGCAGTTCGAATTCATCACTTTGGCCACGTCGACGCGGACCGCCGCGTGCATGGTCGTCAATGACGACCTGCTGCCGTAGAGGCTGGACGTGAGCATGGCGAAAGCTTACCACGATCCGTGCTGTCGTTTAATTGGTTTGGCGGGGCCGGCGCGGCTTACGCGGGCCAGGGCGTGTTATTGTGGTAAGCCTCCGCAACCGCTTCCGTTGGCTCTGAGATGGATCGGGAATTTCTTGGCGAGCGTCGGGGAGATCGTTTGGGCGACGATCTTGCCGACCAAAAGAGCCCCGTCGTTTCCAAAGTGCATTCGATCGATGAATAGATGGCTGTCCTTCGGCATTTGCCGGGCAAGATCGACCAAGGTGACGCGCTTTGCACGGGCAACGCCGCGCATGGTGTCGTTGTAGATTTCGAGCGCGTGCCAATACGTAAGTGACGTGGTCTCCGTATCGAGCAGGGTCTCGCGGACGGCGCCGAGTGCCGTGCCGGTGGTGGGATCGATTGCATCTCCCCAGACGAACGGTTGCGTCACCAAAACCGGCATTATGCCGTTCGCATGTGACACGTCGACGAGGGTTTCCAGCCGAGCGCGATAAGCCTGCTGGAAGTCCCTAAATCGGGCCAACAACGTCGTGGCATTCGATCCCTCTCCTGGGGGCGCGGGCTCGAACGAAATGCCGGCACCGACACCTTTCGTGTCGATGGACGAATAACCAAGAACCTAGGCACGCATTGCCCGGTCTAAATTGTAGAGTAGGGAACCCACTTCGGAGTGATCCGCAAGGATGTCGAAGAGCGGCCGAATCTGGTTTTTGCGTGCGGATAGATTGTCGTCATATGACGCGAAGGTGTCAGGCAACTGATCGCGGCCCATGTCGTTGATCCCGACCAGGAAAATGACGACGTCCGGCCGCATGGGGACAATGAATCGGCGCAGCAACTGCACGTGAGCGTGGCTGGAATGGCCGACGAAACCCGCGTTGTTGACCCATAGCTTGGAAAACGCGGGTGCCAGCATCTGCTGCAATCGGTCGGTCCATGTCTTCCCATCGGTCAGCGAAACATCTTCCGTGGTCGAGCCGCCAACAGTCAAAATCGTCAACCAGACGTCGAAGTCCGGCGGTGCGTCGGGGCCGCGAAAGCCGAGTTTATTGCGGGTCAATTCAATCAGCGCGTCGGAACGGCCCGGAACCGGCATGCTGTCGCGATAAACCACCTTTGTCGATGTCGGAAGCACGATCTCGCTGCCGCGGACCCTGTATTCCAATGGATTATGAACTCGAAGTGCCGCCTCGAGCAGCGCCACGGCCACGACGATGCCGATGACGACCAGACCAGTATTGATTGCCCAGCCGGAGATTCCTGCATTGGCTAGCGGTTTGCCGTTGGCGACAAATTGAGCCGTACGCCCGGCACCTTGCAGAGCGACTGAGAACACCAGCGCCAACAGGATGAACGAGAGTGGAAAATTGGGTGGCCGTACCAAGGCGTAGATGGCTGTTGAAGGTATAGCCGCGATTGCCATGAAGATTGCCAGCCGCATAAACCCGCCGGGCCCAAAAGATCTCACGAGCCCGGGGCTGTGCGCCAGGTGGATCG
>JAYNJY010000070.1:0-4102 GCA_038110665.1 Rhodospirillaceae bacterium
ATCGAGATTCATCCGGGGGCCGAGATCGGCCGGCGCTTCGTCATCGACCACGGCACCGGCGTGGTGATCGGCGAGACCGCGGTCATCGGTGACGACGTCACGCTCTATCATGACGTCACCCTCGGCGGCACGGCGCCGAGCGTCGATTCGGCCGCCCAGGTCGGGCGCAAGCGCCACCCGACGCTCGAAGATGGCGTGATCGTCGGTTCCGGGGCGCAGATCCTGGGGCCCATCATCGTCGGCGCGCATGCCCGCGTCGGCGCCAATTCGGTGGTCACCAGGGACGTTCCCAGTTCGGTCACCGCGGTCGGCGTGCCGGCCAAGGTGGTGATGCCGCGCGACCGCGAGAAGGCGCGCGAGTTCCAGGCCTACGGTACGCCGTCGGATGGCTGCCCGGACCCGGTGCTGCAGACCATCGAGGCGTTGCGCCAGCAGGTCGCGACGCTGGCCGAGCGGGTCGAGGAACTTGAAAGCGAGCGCGCCGACATCGCCGCCGACGGCGATGCCGGCAAGCCGAGCACGCGGCGCAAGCGCGCCGGTTGATATTGCCGCATCCAACGGCCAGAGGGGCCGCTGGCGCATTCAGACGAGCAAGGAGTTGAGATCGTGAAACTGAGCACCAAGGGCCGCTATGCCGTGATGGCCATGGTCGACCTGGCCAAGCAGTCGACCGATGGACCCGTGGCGTTGGCCGACGTCGCCGAACGCCAGGAGATTTCGCTTTCCTACCTGGAACAGCTTTTCGGCAAGCTCCGCCGTGGCGGGCTGGTCAAGAGCGTGCGCGGACCGGGCGGCGGCTACTTGCTCGCGCGGACGGCGGCCGACACCCGCATCTGCGACATCATCCTGGCGGTCGACGAGCCGATCAAGACGACGCGTTGCAGCCCCGGCTCGCCGGCCGGCTGCAAGTCGAACCAGAGCCGCTGCCTGACGCACGACCTGTGGGAGGAACTCGGCCATCACATCTACCTGTACCTGTCCTCGGTCTCGCTCAAGGACGTGGTCGAGAAGCGTGTGCTCGGACGTGCCGGTGCCCAGGTGTTCCGCCCGGAAGCCGGCGGCATCGCCGGTTTCGCCGCCGAATAACGGTCTCGCAACGAACCCTTTCGAAGGCCTGGAAACGCGCATGCCCATGAGCACGGACCCAAACGTCTACCTCGATTACAACGCGACCGCGCCGGCGCGCGCGGAAGTGATCGAGGCGGTCGCCGAGACCCTTGGTCTCGGGGCGACCAACGCGTCGTCCGTGCATGCCTCCGGCGGCGCCGCACGCAAGCTGATCGAGGCGGCGCGCGCGTCGGTCGCGGCCCTGGCCGGGGCCACGCCGGAACAGGTGATCTTTACCTCCGGCGGAACCGAGGCCAACAACGCGGTTTTGGGCGGCGCCGGGCGGCCGCGCATCCTGGTTTCGGCGGTCGAGCATTCGGCGGTGCTGCGCACCGCGCTGGTTCGCGCCGGCGACTGCGAGGTCGTGCCGGTCGACGCGGACGGCGTGATCCGGCTCGACAAGCTCGACGAACTCCTGGCCGCCGACGGCGAGCCGGCGCTGGTTTCGGTGATGGCCGCCAACAACGAGACCGGCGCGCTGCAACCGGTCGCCGAGGTTGCGCGGATCGCGCGCGCGCACGGCGCCTTGATGCATTCGGACGCGGTTCAGGCCGCCGGCAAGATCGCCATCGATCTCGGCGCCTGGAACGCCGACTTCCTGACGCTTTCCGCGCACAAGATCGGCGGGCCGCAGGGCGTCGGCGCGGTGATCGCGCGCGACGCGCAGGCGCTGCGGCCGATGATCCTCGGCGGCGGCCAGGAACGCGGCCGGCGCGCCGGCACCGAGAACACGGCCGGCATCGCCGGCTTCGGCGTCGCCGCCGAATTGGCGGTGCGCGAACTCGAACGATCGGCCGCGCATATGCTCAAGTTGCGGGACGCGCTCGAAGCGCGACTCGCCGAGGCCGTGCCGGGAATGACGATATTCGCGGGCCGGGCCAAGCGCCTGCCCAACACCAGCTGCTTCACCATGCCCGGGGTCAGGAACGACACCCAGGTCATGGCGCTCGACTTGGCCGGGTACGAGGTCAGCGCCGGTTCCGCCTGCTCGGCCGGCAAGGTCGAGCCGAGCCACGTGCTGGAAGCCATGGGCGCTGCCGATGCGGATGCGATCCAGGCGATCCGCGTCAGCCTGGGCGGCGGGACGCGGGCGGAAGACGTGAACGGCTTCGCCGAGGCCTGGCTCGAGCTGTGGTCGCGCAAGGGCGCGGGCCGGGCGACGGCGTCGGACGCGGCGTGAGTGAATTTTAAGATTAGACGACCAGGACAGGTTTGAGATGGCGTCAGCACAGGATACGGCAGCGGAAATCCGCGAGGTCACGGACGAGAAGTACAAGTACGGCTTCGTCACCGAGATCGAGACGGAAACCGCGCCCAAGGGCCTCAACGAGGACATCATCCGCTTCATCTCGGCCAAGAAGGGCGAGCCCGAGTGGCTGCTAGAGTGGCGCCTCAAGGCCTACCGGCATTGGCAGAACATGCCCGAACCGACCTGGCAGAAACCGGACTTCCCGGCCATCGACTACCAGGACTTGTACTACTACTCGGCGCCGAAATCGGCCGCTGACAAGCCCAAAAGCCTGGAAGAGGTCGACCCAGAGCTGCTCAAGACCTACGAGAAACTCGGCATCCCGCTGCACGAGCAGGAAATGCTCGCCGGCGTCGCCGTCGACGCGGTGTTCGACTCGGTCTCGGTGGCGACCACCTTCAAGGCCAAGCTCGAAGAGGTCGGCGTCATCTTCTGCCCGATCTCGGAGGCGGTGAAACGCTGCCCCGAGCTGGTGCGCAAGTACTTGGGCTCGGTCGTGCCCTACACCGACAACAAGCACGCCTGCCTGAACTCGGCGGTGTTCACCGACGGCTCCTTCGTCTACGTGCCGAAGGGCGTCAAATGCCCGATGGAGCTATCGACCTATTTCCGCATCAACGCCCAGAACACCGGCCAGTTCGAGCGCACGCTGATCATTGCCGACGAGGGCTCCTACGTGAGCTACCTCGAGGGCTGCACCGCGCCGATGCGCGACGAGAACCAGCTGCATGCCGCCGTGGTCGAACTGGTCACGCTCGACGACGCCGAGATCAAGTACTCGACCGTGCAGAACTGGTATCCGGGCGACGAGAACGGCAAGGGCGGCATCTACAACTTCGTCACCAAGCGCGGCGCCTGCCGCGGCTGCAACTCGAAGATTTCCTGGACCCAGGTCGAGACCGGATCGGCGATCACCTGGAAATATCCGAGCTGCATCCTGCAGGGCGACAATTCGGTTGGCGAGTTCTTCTCCATCGCCATCACCAACAACCGCCAGCAGGCCGACACCGGCACCAAGATGATCCACCTCGGCAAGAACACGACGTCTCGGATCATCTCGAAGGGCATCTCGGCCGGCCGCTCGGACCAGACCTACCGCGGCCTGGTGCGGATGGGGCCGAAGGCGACGGGCGCGCGCAACTACACCCAGTGCGACTCGCTTCTGATCGGCGACGCCTGCGGCGCCCACACGGTGCCCTACATCGAGAGCAAGAACCGCGACGCCGTCGTCGAACACGAGGCGACGACCTCGAAGATCAGCGAGGACCAGCTGTTCTACCTGCGCCAGCGCGGCATCGACCAGGAAGCGGCGGTGGCGCTGGTGGTCAACGGCTTCTGCCGCGACGTGCTGCAGCAGCTGCCGATGGAATTCGCCGTCGAGGCCCAGAAGCTAGTCGGCATCAGCCTGGAGGGAAGCGTCGGCTAGGCCGGCGCCCAAGAAAAAACGAAAAGGTAGTCTTTAAAACATGTTGGAAATCAAGAACCTGCACGCCGCCGTCGACGAAACCGAAATCCTCAAGGGCGTCGACCTGACGGTCAACGCCGGCGAGACCCACGCGATCATGGGCCCGAACGGATCGGGCAAGAGCACGCTCAGCTACGTGCTGGCCGGACGCGACGGCTACGAGGTGACGGACGGCGAGGTGATCTACAAGGGCCAGAACCTTTTGGAGCTGTCGCCCGAGGAACGGGCCGGCGAGGGCGTGTTCCTGGCCTTCCAGTACCCGGTCGAGATCCCCGGCGTCG
>JAYNJY010000070.1:4112-12683 GCA_038110665.1 Rhodospirillaceae bacterium
ACGCCATGGCCTTCCTCAAGGTCGTGCGCGAGAAGACCAAGGAGCTCGGCATCTCGGACGACATGCTGAAGCGCGCCGTCAACGTCGGCTTCTCCGGCGGCGAGAAGAAGCGCAACGAGGTTCTGCAGATGGCCGTCCTGGAGCCGTCGCTGGCGATCCTCGACGAGACCGATTCCGGCCTCGACATCGACGCGCTGAAGGTCGTCGCGGAGGGCGTCAACGCGCTCCGCTCGCCGGACCGCGCCACGTTGGTGATCACCCACTACCAACGCCTCTTGGACCACATCGTGCCCGACCACGTGCACGTTCTGGCCAAGGGCCGCATCCAGCGTTCCGGCGGCAAGGAGCTGGCGCTCGAGCTGGAGGCCAACGGCTACGCCGAGTTCACCGACGAGGCGGCCTGAGGGCGCGGCGATGAACCAGATTTCCCCGTCCGTCGCCGGCTTCGTCGCCGATTTCGAAGCCGTCGGCCCCGGCCTTGCCGGCGGTGACCTCGACTGGCTGACGGCGCTTCGGCGCGATGGCATCGAACGCTTCCAGGGCCTCGGCCTGCCCGGGCCGAAGCTCGAGGCCTGGAAGTACACCCGGCTGCGCCCGCTGGAGGATACCGCCTTCCGCCCGTCCATGCCGGCCGATTCCGAGGCCGGGGTGAAGACCATCCCCGCCGTGCTGCCGGCCGGATCCGATCATCCGCGCATCGTTTTCGTCAACGGCTTCATGCGGCCCGACCTGTCGCGGCTCGATGACCTGCCCGACGGCCTCAGCGTCGAATCGCTGGCCGACGCCATGGCCCGCGACCCGGAATGGGTCGGCGCGCATCTGGGCCAAGTGGGGCGGCCCGACGGCCTGCCGCTGATGGCGCTGAACACGGCGATGATGAACTGCGGCACGGTGATCCGTGTCGCCCGCGGCAAGGTGATCGAGAAGCCGGTCGAGATGCTCTTCGTCGCCGGCCTCACCGACGGCCCGGTCGCCTACTATCCGCGCAACCTGATCGTCCTCGAGGACGCCAGCCAGGCGACCCTGGTGAAGCTGCACGCCGGGCTCGGCGTCGGCGCCTACTTCGCCAATACGGTGACCGAGGTCTCGGTCGGCGCCGGCGCGCACCTGCGCCACTACCGGGTGCAGTCGGAGAACATGCAGGCGACCCACCTGACCAGCCTGCACGTCAGGCTCGGCCGCGACGCCAGCTACGACGGCTTCGGATTGAACATCGGCGGGCGGCTGTCGCGCACCGAGGCGTTCGTCCGGTTGGAAGGCGAGGGCGCGCATTGCGGCCTCAACGGCGCCTACCTGATGAAGGGCCGCGAGCATTGCGACAACACCACGGTGATCGAACACCTGGTGCCGCACACCACATGCTCGGAGGTCTTCCGCGGCATCCTCGATGACGAATCGCGCGGCGTCTTCCAGGGCAAGATCGTCGTCCACAAGGGTGCCCAGGGCACCGACGGCCACCAGCTGTCGAACGCGCTTCTGCTGTCCGACAGGGCGGAGATGGACGCCAAGCCGGAGCTCGAGATCTATGCCGACGACGTCAAGTGCGCGCACGGCGCGACCACCGGCAAGCTGGACGAAACCTCGCTGTTCTACCTGCGCTCGCGCGGCATCCCCGAGGCGCTGGCCCGCAACCTGCTGATCCAGTCGTTCCTGGCCGGCGCGCTCGAGGAGATCAAGGACGAGGCCGTCCGCGAGGCGATGATGAGCAAGATCGTGCACTGGCTGCCGGCGCAGTGCTTCCTGGCTGAGGAGTGGACCAAGCCATGAGCAATGCGAGCCCGCTCGATACGGCCGTGGCGCCCGGCGCCGGCGACAACTCGGTCGCCGCCTTCGACGTCGAAAAGGTGCGCGGCGACTTCCCGATCCTGTCGCAGGAAATCTACGGCAAGCCGCTGGCGTTCTTCGATTCGGGCGCCAGCGCGCAGAAGCCGCGCGCTGTCATCGACTGCATGCGCGAGGTCTACGAGACCTATTACGCCAACGTGCACCGTGGCGCCCACTACCTGAGCCAACGCTGCACCGACGCCTACGAAGAGGCGCGCGTCATCATCGCCAGGTTCATGAACGCGCCCTACGAGAACACCATCGTGCTGACCTCCAGCGTCACCGAGTCGATCAACCTGGTCGCTGCGACCTGGGGCCGCCAGTTCCTGAGCGCCGGCGACGAGGTGATCGTCACGGAGATGGAGCACCACGCCAACATCGTGCCCTGGCAGTTGCTGCGCGAGGAGAAGGGGATCGTCCTGAAGGCCGCCCCGATCCGCGACGACGGCTCCTTCGACTTGGCCGATCTGGAAGCCTGCATGACGCCGCGCACCAAGCTGGTCGCGGTGACCGAGGTCTCCAACGTGCTGGGCACCCGGGTTCCGGTGAAGGACGTGGTCAAGATGGCGCACGCGCGCAGCGTGCCGGTTCTGGTCGACGGCGCCCAGGGCATCGTGCACCAGAGCGTCGACGTGCAGGACCTGGACGCCGACTTCTACGCCTGGACCGGGCACAAGTTGTACGGCCCGAGCGGCATCGGCGTGCTCTACGGCAAGGCCGAGATTCTGGCCGAGATGCCGCCCTACCAGGGCGGCGGCGACATGATCAAGCGCGTCACCTTCGAAAAGACCACCTTCGAGGATCCGCCGCACCGCTTCGAGGCCGGCACCCCGCCGATCGTCCAGGCGATCGGGCTGGGCGCGGCGGTCAACTACGTGAGCGCCCTCGGCATGGACAACATCGCCGCCCACGAGCACGGCATCCTGGCCTACGCCAACGACCGCCTGGCCGAGGTCGAGGGATTGCGCATCGTCGGCACGGCGCCCGACAAGGCGGCGATCATCTCGTTCCTGATCGACGGCCTGCACCCGTTCGACGTGGCCGCCGTCCTGGACCGTCAGGGCGTCGCCGTGCGCGTCGGTCAGCACTGCGCCGAGCCGCTGATGGACCGCCTCGGCATCGAGGGCACGGCGCGGGCCTCCTTCGGCCTCTACAACAACCGCGCCGACGTCGACCAGCTGGTGAGCGCGATCCTGAAGGCGAAGGAGATTCTGTCGTGAGCGCCGCGCCGATGGAGAAATACGACGAGTTCGTCTCCAACCTGGAGTTGATCGACGACGAGGACATGCGCTTCGAATACATCATCGACGTCGGTAAGCGCGGCACCGGCGAGCCGTTCCCGGAAGCCGACATGGTCGATGGCAACCTGATGCACGGCTGCATGTCGAAGGTCTGGATCACCGACCGGGTCGAAGGCGGCCGGCACTACTTCAACGGCGCCAGCGACGCGATCATCGTTAAGGGCCTGGTCACCCTGATGACCGAATCCTTCAGCGGCCTGACCGCCGCCGAGCTGAACCAATTGAACGAGGAACACGTGCGCAAGCTGAACCTGGGCGCGCTGACCACCCAGCGTCAGGTCGGCATGATGGCGATGCTGGCGCACCTGCAGAAACTGGGCCGCCGGCAGGCGTCGGCGGCGGACTGAGGAGAGTTGGACATGTACCCCATGGGAACCCCTTACGGCGGCGGCATGGAACCCGATATGACCGAGTTCAAGGCGACCGAGGGCGAGCCGCTCGCGCCGGGCGCCAAGGTCGCGTCGGAGGAGATGCTGATCGACGCCATGCGGACGGTCTACGACCCGGAAATTCCGGTCAATATCTACGACCTGGGCCTGATCTACACCACCGACATCGCCGAGGCCGGCGACGTCGCCATCACCATGTCGCTGACCGCGCCGGGCTGCCCGGTGGCCGGTGAGATGCCGGGCATGGTCGCCCGCGCCGTCTCGGCGGTGGAGGGCACCGGCGTCGTTGAGGTGAAGATCGTCTGGGATCCGCCCTGGACGCCCGAATTGATGAGCGAAGACGCCAAGCTTGCGCTCGGCATGTTCTGACCATATCTAGAGAGGACGGACGGGAACCATGAACGCACCCCTGCAACGCCCCGCATTGCTGACCTTGACCGACGCCGCGGCGGACCGGGTCAAGAACCTGATCGCCGCCAGCGACACGCCGGTGGCGGGCTTGCGCGTCGGCGTCTCGTCGAAGGGCTGCTCGGGCCTCTCCTACGTGTTCGAGTACGCCGAGGAGAAGAAGAAGCTCGAAGAGGAGATCGAGGCAAAGGGCGTCAAGATCTTCATCGATCCGGCCGCCATCATGTTCATCATGGGCTCCGAGATGGATTACAAGGAAGACCGTCTGCAAAGCGGCTTCGTGTTCAACAATCCCAACGCCAAGAGCGTGTGCGGCTGCGGCGAAAGCTTCTCCGTCTGAGATCGCGCCCGGGACCGTCGCCGTGCTGAAAATGACCTTCATCGACCCGGACGGCACCCGTCATGAGGTCGAGGCCCCGGAAGGCCTGAGCGTTCTCGAAGTCGCCCACCGCCACGGCTTCGACCTGGAGGGCGCCTGCGAGGGTTCGATGGCGTGCTCGACCTGCCATGTCATCGTTGACCCCGAATGGTTCGATAAGCTGCCCGCCACCACCGAGGAAGAAGAGGACATGCTCGACCTGGCGTTCGACGTGCGTCCGACCTCGCGATTGGGCTGCCAGATCGCGATGGTCCCGGCGCTCGACGGCCTGGTCGTCTCCCTGCCGTCCCAGCACTACAACCTGATGGGCGGCTGAGCCGTGCCGGCCGGTTTGCACGCCGGCCCGGGTTCGGCTGAAATGCGTCGGTCATGAGCTACATCCTCGACCTCCTGCCCTGGCCCGACCTGATCGCGGTCCTCTGCCTGCCGGCGTTTTGGGCCGGATATTCGATGATCGCCGACACGGTCGGCCGTTCGCACCGCGAGCTGGCGCAGGTCATGGACGGCTATCGGCTGGACTGGATGCGCCGCATGCTGGCCCGCGACAACCGCATGGCCGACGTCAACATCATCATCGCGCATCACCGTTCGGGCGCGCTGTTCGCGTCCACGACGATCCTCATCCTGGCCGGTATCGTCGCGGTGCTAGGCAACGTCGACCGCCTGTTGGTGATGATCGACCAGTTCAGCTTCGCGACGCTCGCCTCGAAGGAGCTGATCGAGGTGAAGGTGGTGGCAATGCTGCTGATCTTCGTCTACGGCTTCTTCAAGTTCGCCTGGGGCCTGCGCCAGTACAACAACGCCCTGGTGATGATCGGCGCCGCGTCGCTGCCGCCCGATTGCGACGCCGACGTGACCGAGCGTTACGCGGCGAAGACCGCCCGGGTCCTGACCCGGGCCAATGCGACCTTCATCCGCGGCATGTGGGCCTACTATTTCGGCCTGGCGACGCTGACCTGGTTCCTGCATCCGTACCTGTTCATCGCCGCCGTGTTGCTGGTGGTCGCGGTGCTGTACCGGCGCGATTTCCATTCGGTCACCGTCAAGGCGATGATGGGCTGACGCGCGGCGGCCTTGTTCCCGCCGATCCAGTGCCTATATTCCGCCCATGGACCCTCAGATCAGCGATCTCGGCATGGACGGCCTGCCCGTCGGCGCGCGGGTCGTCGTCGCCATGTCCGGCGGCGTCGATTCGTCGACCACGGCGGCGTTGATGGTCGAGGCCGGCTACGACGTCGTCGGCGTCACCCTGCAGCTCTACGACCACGGCGCGGTGGTCGGCAGGAAGGGGGCATGCTGCGCCGGCCAGGACATCTTCGACGCGCGGCGCGTCGCCGAGACCCTGGGCATCCCGCACTACGTGCTCGACTACGAAAGCCGGTTCCGCGAAAGTGTCATCGACGACTTCGCCGATTCCTACGTGCGCGGCGAAACGCCGATCCCCTGCGTGCGCTGCAACCAGACGGTCAAGTTCCGCGACCTGCTGGCGACGGCCAGGGACCTGGACGCCGCCTGCCTGGTCACCGGCCACTACGTGCGCCGCGTCGCCGGCGCCGACGGCACGGAGATGCACCGCGCCGCCGATCCGGCCAAGGACCAGAGCTATTTCCTGTTCGCCACCACCCGCGAACAGCTGGACTTCCTGCGCTTTCCGCTCGGCGGCATGAACAAGGCGGAGACCCGTCGCCACGCCGAACGCTTCGGCCTGCCGGTCGCCGAGAAGCCGGAAAGCCAGGACATCTGCTTCGTGCCGAACGGCAATTACGCCAGCGTCGTCGAGAAGCTGCGCCCTGGCGCCTGGGAACCCGGTGATATCGTCGATCTGGACGGCAACGTGATCGGCCGCCACGACGGCATCGTCAACTTCACGGTCGGCCAGCGACGCGGCCTCGGTATCGCCGCGGCGCATCCGCTCTATGTCGTCCGGGTCGAGCCCGAGACGCGCCGCGTCGTCGCCGGGCCGAAGAAGGCGCTGGAGAAGACCGGCCTCAGCGTCAGCGCCGTCAACTGGATCGGCCCCGGTGCCGAGCCGCCGGCCGAGCGCCGCGCGGCGATCAAGATCCGCTCGACCGCGGCGCCGGACGACGGCGCGCTGGCCTACGACGGGGCCGGCGGATGGACCGTCACCTTCGACACCCCGCAGACCGGCATCGCGCCCGGCCAGGCGGCGGTTTTCTACGATGAACAGCGGGTGCTCGGCGGCGGCTGGATACGACGCGACAGCTGAGGCGGCCAATTCGCGGTACCGCGTTCGTCGGCGACCGTGCCATAATCGGTAGGCCTGCATTGAAACGGGGAGGGGCGCGTGGACGACGACCATGCCCGGCCGCTGTCGCGACGGCGTTCGCTTGGCGCGGCGGCTTCTCTCGAACATTTGACCGGCACGGCGCGCGGCACCGTTAACTGGCTGAACCCCGATACCCTTGCGGTTCGCGTCGGCGCCGCGAACACCCTGCATATCGCCGCCGCCAATGGCGACGGCGGCGGCACGTTGCTGGCGGAGCTCATGCGGGCGGACGGCAGCTACGCGCTGGAGGCGGCGCCGGACCAAGCGGTCTGGGTCAACGGCCGTCCGATCGACCGGGCCGTTCTGGCAAACGGCGACATCGTCGAATTCGGCGAAAAGGGGCCGCTGTCGCGCTTCCACCTGCATCGCGACGGCCGCGGCGGCCGGCCTGGCGTCGGCGCGATCCTGCGCGACGGCCGTGACTACCTGCGGGTCAGCCGCCAGCCGATGCCGCGCCGGCTGTGGCGGTACGCCGGGCAGGTGACGCGGCGGCTGGCGCGCGACACGACGGTGCTGTTCCGCCTGTCGGTGCTGGTGGCGATTGCGTTGCTGGTCGGCTTCGCCGTCCACCAGCAACGCCTGAACGTCGAGCTGCGCGCGAAACTCCGCTCCAGCTCGGCGCGGCTGGAACAGGTGTCGGCGGCGCTCGTCCGGGCGCGCAGCGAGCAACTACGCGCCAGCGACCTCAACGCGCTCCGCGACGAACTGGCGCTGCGCCTCGGCAGCCAACGCGACCGGCTGACGGCGCTGGAGCAGCGCTTCGGCGCCAGCGCGCGGATAATCGCCGCCTCGGTGCCGGCGATCGCGTTCCTGCAGATCGCCTACGGCTACCGCGACCGCGACAGCGGCAATTCGCTTCGCCACGTCCTCGGCCCGGACGGGCGGCCGATGCTGTCGCCGCTCGGTCAGCCGTTGCTGTCGATGGAAGGCGACGGCCCGCCGGTCGAGCTCCAGGTTACCGGTACCGGTTTCGCCATCGCCGGGACGCCGCTTTTGGCGACCAACCGGCACGTCACGCGGCCGTGTGAGGCCGCCGAGGCGACGCCCGGCGGCAACCTGGAGCCCTACGTGATCCGCTTCGTCGGCTATTTCCCGGACCGGCCGGCGTCGGTCGAGGTGACGCCGGTGGCGGTCAGCGACAGCGCCGACCTGGCGCTGATCCAGGCCGCCGAGGTCAGCGTCCTGGCGGGGCGCGGTCTGACGCTCAGCGCGGCGACGCCGGCGCCGGGCGCCGAGGTCATCGTCATGGGGTATCCGGCCGGCCTGCGCGCCCTGGTCGTCCGCGCCGGCGAGCAGTTCCTGGCCGAACTGTAGGCCGTCGACGGGATCGATTTCTGGTCGGTGGCCGAGCGCCTGGCGAAGGCGGGATTCGTACAGCCGCTGGCCAGCCGGGGCATCGTCGCGCAGACCAATCCCGCGAACGTCGTCTACGACGCCGAGATGACGCACGGTGGCAGCGGCGGACCGGTGCTAGATGAGGCCGGCGAGGTGGTCGCGGTCAACACTGCGATCCTGCCGGAATACGGGGGCTCCAATTTCGGCGTGCCGGTGGGGCTTTTGCGCGGGCTTTTGGCGTCGGCCGGCTACGCCGCGGCGGCTGCGGCGGCGTCGCGGTAGAGGGTGCGGTCGCCGACGCCGCCGAAACCGGCGATGTCCGCGAGCGCGATCGCGGCCTGCGACCGGCGCTCCGCCTTGACCGCCGCGTCCACCAAAACCTGGTAGAAGATGTCGCGCTGCGCGTGGCTGCCGCCAATCTGGTAGAGGTCGCGGCGGATCGGCCAGATTAGGTCGACGACGCGGCCGTATTCGCCCTTCCGGTGCGCCGCCATCGCGGCGACCAGCGGCACGCCGAGCGCGTGGTTGGCGGCGCCGACGGTGCCGCGCCCCCCGGCTGCGGCGCCTTCGAGGCCCTGACGCAGCGTCTCGACGGCGTCGAAGCATCCGGCGGCGGACAGGATCATCGCGTCGTGGGCGCTGCTGAAG
>JAYNJY010000071.1:0-9934 GCA_038110665.1 Rhodospirillaceae bacterium
GTTCATGCGTCTCCTCGCAATAACCGTACGAACCGTCTTCGATGCGGCCGAGCGCATCGTCGATCTTATTGATCAACTTGCGCGCGCGATCGCGGGTTCTGAGTTCGAGAGAACGCTCGGTTTCGATAGAAGCGCGGTCGGCGATATCAGCCTCTACGATCCCGCCTTCCTGCAACTGCTGCAAGGTCAGGTTAGATTCCTGGACCAACTCGGTCCGCCAGGTGATCAACTTTTGACGAAAGTATTCCAGCATCTTTGGATTCATGAATTCTTCGTCCTTGGCCGGTTTGTAGTCGGGCGGCAAAGTCACATTCATGGAACCGGTATCTCCCAACAGATTTTTAGGCGCCGGGAATATATGGAAGCGTTCCATCACTCGCAAGCGCATTTTTGGATTCGGACTTTCGCGAGCGTCGAGGCTTAAATCCATGAAAATTATGAAATTTTTGGGAAGTCCCCGGCCAAGCGGCCGATAAAGTCATGCCCGGCGTGTGTATTTGGCGATTTCGACTTCGGCTCGGAGCTCGATTTCGGCCAGAATTTGGTCCAACGCCGGGTCCCCACCCTGTTCGCGCTTTTGGCGCAGGCGTTGGGCAAGTTCAGCCAGCTTTTCCTTCGAAAACCGGCCGAGAAGGATGCCCATGCGCAACTCGTCCAAACGGTCGAGAATGTCCTCGCCAAGCGCCATTTGCCGGCTGCGACGCCGTCCCGCCTCGTCGTTCGGGTCACTTACGGTCTGCGCCGCCAAAATCCCGTCGACACCGGCGCTGCCGGCCACGTCCGATACCTCGGGCGCGCCGTGGCTCGGCTCGGCGCCACCGACCCCGCGCAACGAATCGGCGAACGACCCGCCGCCCGTCCGCTTTGCCGTCTTACGGGTATCACCCGGGCCCTTGGGGCCGCCGCTGGACGAAACTTTCATGACGGTCAAGCCTTTCGCGCCATGACGGCGCGCCTTGGATCGAAACGAATTCGGATCAGTATAGACAAAAGCAACGCGCAAGTAACGAATTTCGCCAGGCCGGCTCTCTGAGCTTGTCGCCGGCTTGTTTGCAAATGATTTGCAATAGCGCCAATCGAGAGGTATATATGGCGGAAGAGTTTGTACGAATGATTATCAATAGCGGACATTGCGCGGTCCTTCTTGCGAGGCACGCAATTCACGACCGCCGCCCAATCTGGAGAAGGAAGACAATGTACGCCAAGCGACTGATCAAGACCAATGGCCTCCTGACGGCCGTTTTCGTGGCACTGATGGGCACAATCGCGATCCCGGGGATCTCCGGCGCCAAGGAAGTGAACCTCTACTCCTATAGGCAGCCGTTCCTGATCAACCCCTTGCTCGAGGCTTTCACCAAGGAAACTGGCATCAAGGTCAACGTGGTCTACGCCAACAAGGGCATGCTCGAAAAGATTCGCGCCGCCGGTGCCAACAACCCCGCCGACGCGATTCTGACCGTCGATGTCGGACGCCTGGACGAACTGCGCGCGGCGGGTGTGCTGGCGCCGGTCAAGTCGGACGTCCTGAACGCCAACATCCCTGCCCATTTCCGTCACCCCGACGGCCTCTGGTTCGCGCTGACCACGCGCGCGCGCATGGCGCTGGTCAGCAAGGAACGGGTCAAGCCGGGCGAACTCAAGACCTACGCCGACCTTGCCGCCCCCAAGTTCAAGGGCCGTGTCTGCCTGCGGTCGGGCAAGCACCAATACAACGTCGCGCTGATCGCTTCGGTCATCGCCCACGATGGCGAAGCGGCGGCCGAGAAGTGGTTGCGCGGCCTCAAGGCGAACCTGGCGCGCAAGCCTCAGGGCAATGATCGCGCCCAAGCCAAGGCGGTTTATGAAGGCGTCTGCGACATCGCCATCGCCAACAACTATTACATGGCCGCGATGATGACTAACGAGAAGAACCCCGAGCAGAAGAAATGGGCCGCAGCCGTACGGCTGACCTATCTCAACCAAGGTGGACGCGGCCAGCACGTCAATGTCTCCGGCGCGGCCGTCCTCAAGGACGCCAAGCACCGCGCCGAAGCGGTAAAGCTGCTGGAGTTCCTGAGCAGTGACAAGGCCCAGAAGATCTATGCCGAGGTCAACAACGAATACCCGGTCAAGGACGGCATCGCGCATTCCAAGATCGTCGCCAGCTGGGGCCCGTTCAAGGCGGATACCTTGAGCATCGAGGAGATCGCGAAATATCGCCCCGCCGCGACGAAACTGGTCGACAAGGTGGGTTTCGACGATGGCCCCAACAGTTGACGCAAAACCGGCTCTCCTTTAGGACGGGCAGATGGGACGGCCGTCACCCTTGGTGACGGCCGTTGCCGTTGACCGGCACTCGGGAGACCACGCCTTTGCCGCCGCAGACGAGCATCAGACCCGCAAGCCCAAGCTGGCGCACCGCCATGCCGCCGCTCCGCCTGGACGGCTGGACGCTTGCCACCCTCCTGCTCGCTGCCGTCATGGTCGTGCCGGTGGTCGCCGTCATCTCGCTCGCGCTGTCACCGAGCGACGACATTTGGAGCCATCTCGTCGACACGGTGCTGGCCAAGTACGTCCGCGTCACGCTTGGCCTGATGATCGGAGTCGGCATTGGTGTCACGGTCATCGGCACGGGCACCGCCTGGCTCGTCACCATGTGCCGCTTTCCCGGCCGCAAGCTGTTCAACTGGGCGCTGCTGCTACCGTTCGCGGTGCCGGCCTACGTGCTCGCGTTCGTCGCCACCGACCAGCTTGAATATGCCGGCGCCGTGCAGTCGGTGTTGCGCGATCTGTTCGGTTGGCGCAATCGCCAGGATTACTGGTTTCCGGAGATCCGTTCGCTCGGCGGCGCCATCGTCGTGATGACACTGGTGCTCTACCCATACGTCTACCTGCTGGCGCGTGCCGCCTTCATGGAACAGTCGGTTTGCGTCATCGAGGTAAGCCGCACGCTCGGCCGCGGCCCCTGGCGGTCGTTCTTCTCGGTCGCCCTGCCCTTGGCCCGACCGGCCATCGTCATCGGTGTGACCCTGGCACTGATGGAGACGGTAAACGATTTCGGCACCGTCGACTTCTTCGCCGTCAACACCTTCACCGCCGGCATCTACGACGTCTGGCTCAACATGAACAGTCGATCGGGCGCGGCGCAATTGGCCAGCGTGCTGTTACTGTTCGTACTCGGCCTGATCGCCGCCGAGCGCTGGGGCCGCCAGGGCCAACGTTTCCATCACACCTCGACCAAATACCGTGAATTGCCAAGCTACCGGCTTTCCGGCGGCCATGCGCTGCTCGCCTTCCTCGCCTGCCTGCTGCCGGTCCTGCTCGGCTTCATCCTGCCGGCGTCCGTCCTGGCCCACTACGCCAGCCGTTACTATGAAGCGACACTGTCGACCAACTTCTTCTCTTATGTCGCCAACAGCCTGACGCTCGCCACGGTCTCGGCGGTGGTCGCCGTCGCCATCGGCGTGTTCATGGCTTACGGCGTGAGATTGAGCGGCAGCCGGGCGATCCGTGCGGTGACGCGCCTGGCGAGTGTCGGCTACGCCATTCCCGGCGCCGTTCTGGCGATTGGCATCGTCGTCCCGCTCGGACTGTTCGACAACGCCATCGACGCATTCAGCAGAAACGTTTTCGGCATTCCGACGGGGCTGTTGATGTCGGGCACCATCGCCGGCCTGGTGTACGGTTATCTGGCGCGGTTCCTGGCGTTATCATACGGCACCATGGAGTCGAGTCTGGCCAAGATCACCCCCAGCATGGACGGCGCCGCGCGCACGCTCGGCTACGGTCCCGGCGCGACACTCACGCGCGTCCACTTTCCGCTGATGCGCTCGAGCCTACTGACGGCGGCGCTGCTGGTGTTTGTAGACTGCATGAAGGAACTGCCGCTGACACTGATCCTCAGGCCGTTCAACTATGAGACCCTCGCGACTTTCGTCTACCAATACGCCACCGACGCTCTGCTCGAGGAATGCGCGCTAGCCGCACTCGCCATCGTCGGCGCCGGCATCCTTCCGGTCATTCTGTTGAGCGCGTCGGTGATACGCTCACGTCCCGGCAGTGCTGCAACCGGCGGGAGCGACGATCGATGAGCGGCCTCCACGTCAACAACCTGTCGCATGCCTTCGAGGACGTCCCGGTGGTCCGTGGCGTCTCGGTGTTCGTCGCACCCGGGGAGGTGGTCTGTCTGCTTGGGCCTTCAGGCTGCGGCAAGACGACGCTGCTGCGTGTCGCGGCCGGGCTGGAACGGCTGCAACGCGGCCAGGTACGCATCGGCGAAACCATCGTCGCCGATGCCGAAACCGGCCGACACACTCCGCCCGAGGGCCGCGGCATCGGGCTGATGTTCCAGGATTACGCCCTGTTTCCGCACCTCACCGTCCGCGACAACATTCGGTTCGGCGTCGGTGCCGACTCCAGTGAACGACGGCAATGGATCGATCGCGCCATCGCCCAGATGGATCTCTCGCAGCATGCCGACAGTTTCCCGCATGTGCTTTCCGGCGGCCAACAGCAGCGTGTCGCGCTGCTGCGCGCGCTAGCGCCCAACCCACGCGTGCTGTTCCTCGACGAGCCGTTCTCCGGCCTCGACGTCAGCCGCCGCGCCCAGGTCCGCCAGCAAACGTTGGCCTTCCTCAAGGACAGCGGCGTCGCCACCTTGATGGTCACCCATGATCCGGAAGAAGCCATGTTCATGGCCGATCGCATCCTGGTCATGAAAAGCGGCCGCGTCGTCCAGGACGGCACGCCAGTCGAAACCTATTTCCAGCCGGCCGACGCTTTCGTCGCCGGGTTCTTCGGTCCGGTCAACCGGCTCGAGGGACGGGTCGCGGATAGTCACCTCGCTACGCCGCTCGGCAGTTTCGCAGCCGCCGGCCTGGACGATGGCACACCCGCCTGTGTGCTGATCCGGCCGGAAGGATTGCGACTCGCCCGCGGCGGCAACGAACCGACCCGCAATCCCGGCGACGCACCGTGCCGTCCTGCATCGCCGATAGTCATGGCACAGGCCGGAACCCAAAATGAATTCAGGGTGGTTTCGGCCCGGCCTTTGGGCGGCGCGTCACTAGTCGTCTTCGAGGTGCCCGGCGCAGACGGCGCCATTGCCGTCGAGGCACGCGTCCCCGGCGTCTTTTTGCCGCAACCGGGCAGTCGCGTCTCGGTCAGCGTCAATGCCAACGAGGCCTACGTGTTCAAGGCCTGAGCCGCGCCTATCGCTACGCGGACGCCCGGCAATTTTTTCTCGTACGCCCCCGTTCTCGGCAAAAACGCCGGGCCGAATAATTTCGCGGACGATAAATAATTAATTAAAATCAAATACTTAATTTTCTCCGGAACTGGCATTCCTTTTGCTTTGTACGGCATGACCCAATGCGCCCGGATTGCGTCCGGGGCGGGTCGCAGGATCGGAAACCGCCAGACCGCGGAGCAGACAATGCCGGGTTATTATCTCTTCCAAACGCCCACGCTCGGGATGCGAAGCCAAGCCCATGCGCTGAACACCATCGGTATCAACGTCGCCAACGTCAATTCCGGCGGCTACAAGCGCACCGACACCAGCTTCGAGACACTGATCAGCCGGACGCTCTACGAGCAATCGGATATCGGCGGCGTCAAACCGAAGGATTACCAGCGCATCTCCGAACAGGGCTTAGTCAATTCGTCGCCGCGCGACCTCGACATCGCCATCAACGGCGACGGCTTTTTCTACGTCAGCCCGACGTTCGACGTGACCGACGAGATTTTCTTCACCCGTGACGGCAGTTTCCAAATCGGCACCGCGGACGGCCAAACCTCGAGCGTTACGGCCGACGACAGTTCGACGATCACCATTTCCAACGGCTATCTCGTCGACAAAAACGGCTACTACGTGCTCGGTATCCTACCGGATCCGAATACGGGGCTGTTCTCCGCGACCAGCAGCCTGCAGCCTTTGCGTATCGACGAGTGGACCTTCGTCGACCAGTTCACCACGACCTCCACCGCCAATCTCGGCCTCAACCTGCCATCGTCGAACGAAATCATCTCCAACCACGCGGGCGTGGTGCTGGCGGCGAATGCCGGCACCAACAACGAGAATCTCGAGGTCTTCTCGATCCAGGTGGTCGATTCCAGCGGCAACAAACAGACCGCGCAGATGAACTTCACCAAAAGCGCCAACAACCGCTGGGAGGTGTCCGCAACCACCAGTCGCGCGACCACGCTGCAGACCGATACCGTCATCCTGCAGGGCACGGTCGAGGCCGGCGACAACTATTCGGTGACCGTCGACGGCACCACCGTCACCTATACGACCACCGGCGCCGAGGGCAGCCTCGGCGCGGTGCGTAGCGCCTTGGTCGCGGCGATCAACGCCAATGCGACGATCGCGGCAAAGCTGACGGCATCCGCCGGCACGGCGGCGGGCGAAATCACCCTGACCGCGAACGCTGCCGCGACCCAGTTCACCACTACCTTGTCGAGTGCCGACGGAACCACCGCTCAGGTCGACACCATCGGCCTGTCCGGCACCGTCGAAGCCGGCGACCAGTATTCCGTCACCGTGCAGGGCACGACGGTGACATATACCGCGACAGGTGCCGAGGCCAACCTCGCGGCGATCCGCGACAATCTCGTCTCGGCCCTTCAGGCAAACGCCACCATCAATTCGACCGTGATCGCCGCCGCCAGTGGCGCGAATGGCATCACTTTGACGGCGCGTAACGCCGGCAGCGCCTTCACCACCACCGTCGCCACGCCGGTAACCGGCGGCACCGCGGACAATGCGGCCGTCGTCAACACGACGACCGCCAACGTCACCGGCACGACCGATAACGCCACCTATATCGGCACCAAGACGAACTACCAGACGACGGCGGCCCAGACCCTGAATTTCGACGGCGATGGCGACTTCACCGCCGGCCAGACGGCGCTCAGTTTCTCACTTTCGTTCGCCGACGGCGCCACCGCCACAGTCGCCATCGACATGTCCCAGATGCAGCAGTTCGGCGCGGATTTCCTGAAGTACAACTATGACCACAACGGCCTCGCCAAGGCGAGTATGACCGGCACGCACTTCGACGACTCCGGTCGCGTGGTCGGCTCGTTCCAGGACGGCACACAGCGGGTCATCTACAAGCTGCCGCTGGCACAGTTCTCAAACCCAGACGGATTGGAAATGTTGAACGGCATGATATTCCGCGAGACCCCAGATTCCGGCGCCGACATCACCGTTTTCGCCGACGAGAGCGGCCGGGCGTCGTTCACACCCTACGCATACGAAATTTCCAACGTCGATATCACGACCGAATTCACCAAGATGATCCAGGTCCAGAACGCCTACAACTCCTCTGCAACGGTATTCAGGACCGTGGACGAGATGTTGACCGTCGCCCGCGATTTGAAGGCGTGATGACATGACTGAACTGAAAACCCGGCAAATTTTGCCCTCACGGTCTGGCAAAACAGCCGGCAAGGTCGTTCCGGAGCTGATTTTGAAATAAAAATAATCAGATAAATCAAAACGTTAATTTCGTTTAGATGCTGGCACGTTTCTCGCTAGTAATAGATCGCCAAAGCGAAAAACCAGGTACGGAAACCAGAAAAATGAAGGCATCGGGATCGAAAATCTTCAGTTTGGCGCTAGCCGCGTTGATCGCCTTCGCCGCGCCGACGGCGGATGCCGCCTCGCGCATCAAGGATATCATCGACTTCGAGGGCGTCCGCGAGAACCAATTGGTCGGTTACGGCCTGGTTGTCGGCCTTAACAACACCGGCGACACGCTGAAGACCGGCCACTTCACGAAGCAGAGCCTGCAGGCGATGCTCAATCGCATGGGCGTCAAGCCGACCGACTCCGGCCTCGACTCTAAGAACGTCGCCGCTGTAATGGTCACCGCCGTGTTGCCGCCGTTCGCCCGTCAGGGTTCGCGTATCGACATCACGGTCAGCGCGCTCGGCGACTCATCGAGCCTGCTCGGCGGCACTTTGTTGGTCACGCCGCTGTTGGGCGCCGACGGCGAGGTCTACGCCGTCGGCCAGGGTCAGCTTGCCGTCGGCGGTTTCGCCGCCAAGGGCAACGCAGAGACCGTCACCAAGGGCGTCCCGACCTCCGGCCGCATCGCCAACGGCGCCATCGTCGAGCGCGAAATTCGGTTTTCCATGACCGGCATGGAGAACGTCAAGTTGACACTCCGCAACCCCGACTTCACCACTGCACGGCGTATCGCCCAGGCGATCAACGCCTTCCTCGGCACCGATGCCGCACGGCCGAGCGACCCGACCACGGTTCGCCTGCAAGTACCGACCAACTACCACGAGAACGTGGTCGGCCTGTTGACCGACATCGAGCAGCTACGCATCGAGCCCGATCAGCTCGCCCGCGTGATCATCGACGAGCAGTCCGGCATCATCGTCATGGGCGAGAACGTGCGCATCTCGACGGTCGCCATCGCGCAAGGCTCGCTCACCATCCGCATCACCGAGGCCGAGCAGGTCTCGCAGCCAGGCCCCTTCGCCGAGGTCGGCACCACCACGACAGTCGACCGCACCAACGTCGACGTGCAGGAAGGCGAAGAGCGCCGCCTGACGGTGCTCAATCCGGGCGTCACCTTGCAGGAACTGGTTAACGGCCTGAACGCGCTCGGCATCGGCCCGCGCGACATGATCACAATCCTTCAGGCGATCAAGGCCTCCGGTGCGCTGCAGGCCGAAATCGAGGTGATGTAATGACCTCCCTGACAAACACCGGCCCGGCCGACCACATGCTCTCGGCGCAGTCGTTTCAGGCGCTGCACGCGAGCCAACGCATGCCCACGACCGCCAACGGCCGCGACCTCGCGACGATGCGCAAGACGGCTCGCGAGTTCGAGGCGGTGTTCATCTCGCAGATGCTGCAGCCGATGTTCGAGAACCTGAGCGCCGAAGCGCCGTTCGGCGGCGGTCACGGCGAGGACGTGTGGCGCTCCATGCAGGTTCAGGAATACGGCAAAGCCATCAGCAAGGCCGGCGGCATCGGTATCGCCGACACCATCTTGCGCGAAATGATCAAAATGCAGGAGGCCAAGTAGCCATGGACGCGAACAATCGACTGAACGACCTGATCACCGTCACCGGCCGACTCGTCGAGTTGCTGAAACGCGAGAACGAAGCGCTCCGGGCGCACAAGTCGAGCGTCGTGCACGAGCTTCTCGACGAGAAGACGGCGTTGAGCCGCGTCTATGAAAACCGTTTCAAGAGCCTCGCCGAACATCCCGAGCTTCTCGCCGAGACGGACCAGGGATTGCGTGACCAGCTCGCGGAACTGGCCGGCGAGGTCGAAGGCTTGATGGCGGAGAACGCCAAGTTGCTGCGCGCCGCCATCGAGGCCAATCGTCGCGTCGTCGAACTCATCGCCGACGCCGTGCGCAATCAGCAGCCAAGCGCCGGCACCTACAGCGCCGACGCCGTCACCGCCCGCGACGGCGCCAATGCATCCGGCCGCCGCGTCGCACTCAGCCTCGATCAGACGCTCTAGTCCGCCGACCAGGAGACCCGCCCCATGGGTGACATCACACTTGCGCTTCGTACCGCCCAGAGCGGCCTGCTGACCAACCAGCAGGCGTTGAATACGGTTTCCAACAACGTCGCCAACGTCAATACCGAGGGCTACTCGCGCAAGATCATCAACTACAAGAGCGTCGCCGTCGCCGGCGTCGGCGCCGGCGTGCGCATCTCCGGCATCACCCGCCAGATCGACGAAGGCCTGCTCAAGAGCCTGCGCACCGAGAACAGCGAGATGCATACCCACCTTTCGCAGGAGACTGTTCTGGCGCGCGTCCAGGAGCTGTTTGGCTCACCCGGCGACAACGACTCGGTCTCGCACCTGCTGGAAAGCTTCAACGAAGCGGTCGAATTGCTCGCCACGTCTCCCGAAAAGTCGCTCGAGTCGGCGGAAATGGTGCGCCGTGCCCAGGACGTGCTCAACAAGCTAAAGGAT
>JAYNJY010000071.1:9944-12510 GCA_038110665.1 Rhodospirillaceae bacterium
CTCCAAGAGTTGCGCCGGCAAGCCGACACCCAGATCGCCGACGAAGTCCTTAAGATCAACACCATCACGAACAAGATTGACCAGCTGAACGACGAGATCATCGCCAATTCGTCGGTCGGGCGTGACACGACCGACCTCAAAGATCAACGCGACCTCGAGTTGGACAAGCTCTCCGAGATCGTGGATATGCGCTATTTTTCGCGTTCCGACGGCGACGTCGTAGTGTTCACCAAAGGTGGGCGCACACTCGTCGACACGGTGCCGCCGACCGTCACGCATACGGCAGCGTCCTCCGTTGCCGCGACCTCGACCCACGCCGAGGGCCACATCTCCGGCATCTATGTTGGCTCGGCGATCTCGTCGAACGACATCACCGACGAGATTGTCGACGGCAACTTAAAGGGGCTAATAACTCTCCGCGACGAGGTTCTGCCGAACTTGCAGGCGGAGCTGGATGAACTGGCCAGCGATCTCCGCGACGTCTTCAACCAGGTCCATAACCGCGGTGCACCGTTCCCCGGCCTCCAGGAGTTTTCGGGCACACGCATCTTCATTCGCCCGACGGAACAGACCATGACGCTGGATTCTGGTGGCGACGACGTGAAGCTGATTCTGTTCAACTCGACCGGCGACCAGCAGGCGGTAACGACGCTCGACACCATCATGCAGTCGGCCGCCCTGGGCTCCGGGGCCCAGGCGGCGAACGGTCCGTGGACGATTTCGGAAGTGGCCGCAACGATCGAAGACTGGCTGCAGGCCAACGGCGCCGCCGGCGCCACGGCTGCGCTCGGCCGCCACGGCGCTTTTCCCATCGCCTTGAACACGACGTCGCTCAATCTGGCGTTTCGCGACGAGTCGGCGACCACAAACGGCTCCACCAACGAGGATGCGGTCATCACCTACGACGCCAACGGCGATAGCTTCACCGACGAAACCGTAAGTGGATTTTCTAATTTCTTCGGGCTCAACGACTTCTTTATCGACAACCGCACGGACAACACCTGGGAGTCCAAGCTCGTCACGTCAAGCCTGACGACACCCGCCTCGACCCAGAACCTAACCTTCCGCGATTCGACCGGAACGTTGGGCACGCTCGTGGTCAGCGCGTCGACTAGCCTGACGACGCTCGCGGCCAACATCACCAACAACATCACCAACATTTCCGCCAGCGTGGTGCCAGAAGGCAACGGCGTGCGCCTGCGAATCTCCCACGACAACGGCTCGTCGATCACTATCACGCAGGGTAACGGCGAAACCATCCTGACCGAGCTTGGAATGCAAGTCTCCAACACCGGTGTAGCAAATGTGATGACCGTGCGCCCCGATATCGTCTCGACGCCGGCCAACGTCTCGACCGCACGCCCACAGTGGAACTCCGATTTAGGCTCGGCCGGCCAATATTTCATCAGCGCCGCGGACGACACCAACATCCAGGCGCTCGCGACGGTCATGAACACCGCCAACTCGTTCGAGCAGGCTGGCGGCCTCTCCAATCTGACCCTGACGTTCACAGAATTCGCGACCGAGATCCTTTCCACTAACGCCAGCCTGACCGACGTAAACGAGCGCGAGCGCGAATCCCAGGAGTCGCTGGTCAACGCTCTGAAGTTTAAATCCGACTCGACGCGTGGCGTAAACCTTGACCAGGAGATGTCTGATTTGCTGGTATTCGAGCAGGCCTTCGGAGCCGCCGCGCGGGTCATCTCTGTAATTCAGAGCATGATCGAGGCGCTGGAGCGTGCGGTAGCTTAGGGAAAATGAACCATGTCACGCATCTCGAGCGCAGCCGCCAATAATCTGTTACTGGACCAGATCTTCCGTACGCAGCAGCGCGTCGTCGATCGCCATCTCCAAGTCTCGACCGAGAAGAAGTCTCAGGACTATCAGGGAATCGCCCCCGAATCTCGTAGGTTGGTCAATCTGGAGAACGAACGTGACCTGTTGCAGCGCTACGTCCAATCCAACGAGCAAGTCGACATCCGCCTACAGGTCCAGGAGACGGCGGTCGAGGGCATCCGCACCGTCATCAACAATTTCAGGAAGGATTTGCAGAATTACACGTCCGGCGAAAAGCGCGATCCGGAGCGCGTCAGCTTCATCCAGGCAAGAGCCATCGACGCTCTCAAATCGATGAACTTCCTGCTCAACACTGAGGTCGAGGGGCGCCACATTTTTGGTGGCGCCCGCGTCACGCAGTCACCCGTCGACATCGGGGTTTCCACTCTGTCGAGCTTCCAAAGCACTTACGACGGCGCCGGCGTTACTGTGCCCACGACCCGTGGCGCACAGTTAGAAAATTTCTCATTCAGCGCCAATCCAGCGGATGGCGACACCACCTGGCTGCAATTCGAACGCACCAACGTGGGTTCGGGCCTGAGCCGCATCACCGCCGTCGGCGACACCTTTAAGAACGTCAGTGTCGGTTCCACCATCACGGTCTCGGGAACCGCCAACAACAACGGCTCTTACACCGTATCTGCCGTCGATACCACCAACGGGCTATATCTTGACCTGGTCACGGAACAGATTCCCACAGCCAGCGTCACGCACGGCTGCAACATCACGT
>JAYNJY010000072.1:0-12492 GCA_038110665.1 Rhodospirillaceae bacterium
CCGCCTACATGAAGGCCAACCACCCGGTCGAGTTCCTGGCCGCGTCGATGACCCTTGATATGGGCAACACTGACAAGCTCAACGTCTTCCGCCAGGAACTGGACCGGCTCGGCATTCCGCTGCTCGGCCCCGATATCAACAAGTCGGGCGTCGCCTTCCAGGTCGAGAGCGCGAACGGCCGCGACAAGGGCATCCGTTACGCGCTCGCGGCGCTGAAGAACGTCGGCGGCGGTGGCATGGCCGGCCTGGTCAAGGAACGCGAGCAAGGCGGCCCATTCCAGGACGTTTCCGACTTCGTGCTTCGGCTCGATACCCACCTGGTCAACAAGCGCCAGCTCGAAAACCTCGCGCGCGCCGGCGCCTTCGATGCGTTCGAACCCAATCGCCGGCGTCTGTTCGAGGGCGTCGAGGTGTTGATGCGCCACGCCAACGCCGCCCAGAGCGACCGCGAGAGCAACCAGATGGGGCTGTTCGGCGGCGAGGCCGCGCCGCAGATGACGCTGACGTTGCCGGAACGCGAGGACTGGCCGGCCATGGAACGGTTGCGCGAGGAGTTCGACGCCATCGGCTTCTACCTCTCCGCTCACCCGCTCGACGCCTATGCCAGCAAACTGGCCGCCATGGGGGTGAAGCCGTCGGCCAGCCTGATGCCGGGCAGCGGCACCTATCCGGCGACCCTGGCCGGCACCCTGATCGCCAAGAAGGAACGCTCCTCGGCCAAGGGCAACCGCTACGCCTTCATCCAGTTCACCGACCCCTCCGGCGTGTTCGAGGTGACGGCGTTCTCGGAAACCCTGGCCGCCGCCGGCGACCTGCTGGAAGTCGGCAACTCGCTGCGGCTCAAGGTCACCGTCCAAGCCGAGGACGGCGACGAGGTCAAGCTGCTCGCCAACCAGTTCTCGTCGCTCGAACAGGTGGCGGCGCAAACGGTGGAAAACCTCCGCATCCTGGTTTCGGACCAGGACGCCATCGCCGCGATCCAGCACATTTTGTCCGACCAGCAGCCGGGCAGGGGACGTATCCGCATCGACACCAGGCCGCTCGACGCCGCCTGGCATGCCGACGTCGAGCTCAACCGGCAGTTCAACCTCTCGGCCGACGCGCAATTGGCGCTCCGGGCGCTGCCCGGCGTGATCGGGGTGGAAACCTTCGACGCGCGTTAATCTGGCCTTGCATTAAGCCGTCGAAGCCACTAAAACCGCCGCAATTCACACGCGGGCTACGCGGTGACGGGTGCAAATTCACCCGACCACCGTTCCGGTGTTCCGAGATTGGGACCAAGGCTCGCGGAGGTTCAACCGGAAAAGGACAACGCAAATGGCTCTGCCAGCCTTTAGCATGCGTCAGCTTCTCGAAGCCGGCGTTCACTTCGGACACAATACCCGTCGCTGGAATCCCAAGATGGCTTCGTTCATCTTCGGGGAACGCAACAACATCCACATCATCGACCTGCAGCAGACCGTGCCCATGCTGCACCAGGCGCTGAACGCCGTGCGCGACACCGTCGCCGGGGGCGGCCGCGTACTGTTCGTCGGCACCAAGCGCCAGGCCAGTGCCAAAGTCGCCGATGCGGCCAAGCGCTGCGGCCAGTACTACGTCAACCACCGCTGGCTCGGCGGCATGATGACCAACTGGCGCACCATTTCGAACTCGATCAAGCGGCTGCGCGACCTCGACGAGCAGCTCAGCGGCGAGATCAGCGGCTTCACCAAGAAGGAAGTACTCAACCTGTCCCGCGAGCGCGACAAGCTCGAGCGCGCGCTCGGCGGCATCAAGGAGATGGGCGGCCTGCCGAACATCCTGTTCGTCATCGACACGAACAAGGAAGACATCGCCGTCGCCGAGGCCAACAAGCTCGGCATTCCGGTGGTCGGCGTGATCGACTCGAATTCCGATCCCAAGGGCATCGACTTCCCGATCCCGGGCAACGACGACGCGCTGCGTGCCATCAATCTCTACTGCGATCTGGTGGCCGGTGCGGTGTTCGACGGCCTGCAAAGCGAGGTCTCGTCCAAGGGCGGCGATCTCGGTGCGTCGGAAGAAGGCCTCGTCGAGGAACTCGACGCCGCCGAGGGTGACGATGCCGCGCCGGCGGAAGCCGCCGCGGAACCCTTGGCCAAAGCCGGCGGCGACGAAGCGAAGTGACGGCGGGGCGGCCCCGAGCGGGCCGCCGCACCGCACACTGACGAACGAATTGTACGGATAGACGGAAGAGGTTCGACATGGCTGAGATTACCGCTGCCCTGGTAAAGGAACTGCGCGAGAAGACCGGCGCTGGTATGATGGATTGCAAGAAGGCGCTGGCAGAGAATAACGGCGATCTGGACGCCTCCATCGACTGGCTGCGTACCAAGGGCCTCGCGGCCGCGGCGAAGAAGGCCGAGCGCGTCGCCTCCGAAGGCCTGATCGCCCTCGCCACCGAAGGCACCTCCGGCGCCCTGGTCGAGGTCAACGCCGAGACCGACTTCGTCGCCCGCAACGAGACCTTCCAGGAACTGGTCGGCGGCATCGCCGGCGTGGCGCTGAAGACCGGCTCCGACATCGACGCGATCAAGGCGGCCCAGTATCCGGGCACCGGTCGCACGGTCGACGAGGAAATCACCCATCAGATCGCCACCATCGGCGAGAACATGATGCTGCGCCGCGCGCAGACGCTTTTGGTCGGCAACGGCGTGCTGGCGTGCTACCTGCACGGCGCCTTGGCGCCGGGGCTCGGCAAGATCGGCGTCCTGGTGGCGCTCGAATCGACCGGCGACCAGGCCAAGCTGCAGGAACTCGGCAAGCAGATCGCCATGCATGTCGCGGCGACCAAGCCAATGTCGATTTCGCGCGACGACCTCGATACGGCCGCCATCGAGCGGGAACGCAACGTGCTCTCCGAACAGGCCCGCGAATCGGGCAAGCCGGAAGACATCATCGCCAAGATGGTCGAGGGCCGTTTGCGCAAGTATTTCGAGGAAGTCTGCCTGGTCGACCAGATCTTCGTGATCGACGGCGAAACGCGGATTTCCAAGGTCCTGGAGAACGCGGCGAAAGAGCTCGGGGCGCCCGTAAGTGTTGCTGGCTTTAGCCTTTTGGTGCTCGGCGAGGGCGTCGAAAAGAAGGAAGAGGACTTCGCCGCGGAAGTCGCGGCCGCCGTTGGCGGCTGAAATCCACGAGGCCGAGGCGGGCCGCCCTTGGCGCCCGCCCGCCTTCGTGTAAACTATCCGCCGAACCCCGCCCGGCCACAGCCGGGAGCAATCGTACCCGACGCTGGATTGCCCATGCCGACCGAAAAGCCAGTTCGCCGCATTCTGCTTAAGCTCTCCGGCGAGGGCCTGATGGGCGACAAGGAATTCGGCCTCGACGCCGCGACGGTCGATCGCATTTGCCAGGAAGTACACGACGTCCACCAGGACGGGATCCAGGTCTGTCTGGTCATCGGTGCCGGCAACATCTTCCGAGGCGTTTCCGGCGCGGCCGCCGGCATCGAACGGACCAGCGCCGATTACATGGGCATGCTGGCGACCGTGATCAATTCGCTCGCCGTCCAAAGCGTGCTCGAGGGCAAGGGCGTGCCGACGCGCGTCCAGTCCGCGATCCCCATGACCACGGTTTGCGAGCCTTACATCCGCCGCCGTGCCGTGCGCCACATGGAAAAGGGCAGGGTCGTGATTTTCGCCGCCGGCACCGGCAATCCGTTCTTCACGACGGATACCGCCGCGGCGCTACGCGCCGCTGAAATGAACTGCGATGCCTTGGTCAAGGGAACCCAGGTGGATGGCGTTTACGACGCCGATCCGAAGGTCGTAAAAAGCGCGCAACGCTTCGAAACCTTGAGTTATGATGAGGTCATCAACCGCAACCTTCGCGTAATGGATACGTCCGCGATCGCGCTGTGCCGGGAAAACCGGATTCCGATCATCGTGTTTTCCATTCACGAGGCCGGCGGCTTGCGCAAGATCGTGCGCGGAGAAGGAACCTTCACGCGCGTCGGCTGAGGGGCGTTTTGCCGACAGGGAGATAATACGATGACGTTTACCGATTTCGAGACAGCCCGCAAGGACATCCGCCGTCGCATGGAGCGCGCCGTTGAGGTCCTGCATGAGGAATTCGCCGGCCTGCGCACGGGACGCGCCGCGACCAGCCTGCTGGAGCCGATCACCGTTCATGCCTATGGCGCCGACATGCCGATGAACCAGGTCGGCACCATCAGCGCGCCGGAACCGCGCATGCTGACGATCCAGGTGTGGGACCGTGGCGTGGTCTCGGCGGTCGAGAAGGCCATTCTCGAATCCGGCCTCGGTCTCAACCCGAACACCGAAGGCCAACTTGTCCGGATTCCGATCCCGGTGCTGACGGAAGAACGCCGCCAGGAACTCACCAAGGTCGCGTCGAAATACGCCGAAGAGGCCCGTGTCGCGGTCCGCAATGTGCGCCGGCATGCCATGGACGACCTCAAAAAAGCCGAAAAGGACGGTCAGATTTCCCAGGACGCGCACCATGAATATTCCGACGTGGTGCAGAAGATGACCGACGAATACGTCACCAAGATCGACGAAGCATCGGCACACAAAGAAGCCGAAATCATGCAGGTCTGAGGTAGAAATGGTTCCTCCTGAATTGACGCGTGCACAGTTTGGCCAGTCGGCGTCGCCGCTCGTTCACCTCGCCATCATCATGGACGGGAACGGCCGGTGGGCGCAGGCCCGCGGCCTGCCGCGCACGGCCGGGCATCACCAGGGGGCCGAAGCCGTCCGTTGCACCGTCAAGGCGGCGGCGAAGCACGGCATCAAATACCTGACGCTCTACGGCTTCTCGTCGGAGAACTGGAAACGCCCGAAACAGGAAGTCCGCGACCTGATGGGTTTGCTCCGGGTCTACCTGCGGCGCGAGATCAAGGCATTGGACGAGGAGGGCGTGCGGTTCAAGGTGATCGGCGACCGCCAGATGCTCGACACCGATATCGTCTCGCTGATCGCCGAGGCCGAGCGCACGACCGCCAAGAACGACCGCCTGGTGCTGACCATCGCGCTCAGCTACGGAAGCCGGGCCGAAATCGCGCGGGCCATGCGCCGTATCGCCGAGGACGCGGCGGAAGGCCGGTTGCGCCCGGACGAGGTCGACGAGGCCGTCGTCGAGAATTATCTCTACACCGCCGGCATGCCGGACCCGGACCTGCTGATCCGGACCAGCGGCGAGAAGCGGATCAGCAATTTTCTGCTTTGGCAGCTCGCCTACACCGAGTTCCTTTTCGTCGACAATCACTGGCCGGATTTCTCCGAAACCGATCTGGTCGAGGCCATGAAATCCTTCCAAGCCCGTGATCGCCGTTATGGCGCAACCACCGCAAGCTGAGGCGAAACCGTCCGACCTGGGATTGCGATTGCTGTCGTCAATCGTCCTGATACCGCCGGTCATTGCGGCAATTCATTTCGGCTCCCCATATTTCGACGCCCTGGCGATCGTCGGTGGTCTTACTCTGGTCTACGAAGTCCACTCGGCAAGCGGCCGGCGCCTCGGTTGGACCGTCGGCGGCGCGGTCTACGTCGCACTTGCCGTCATCGCGCTGATTTCGCTTCGCGGAACTTCGGCGGAAGCGACCGGCGCCCTCACCATGTACTGGATGTTCGTGCTCATCTGGGCGGCGGACAGCACGGCCTATTTCGTCGGGCGTGGCATCGGCGGGCCGAAACTGGCACCGAGGATCAGTCCGAAGAAGACCTGGTCGGGTTTTTGCGGCGCTCTTCTGGGGGCCGGAATTATCGGTGCCGCGCTTGCATTTTATCTCGAAAAAACAGATATTTGGCCGTTGATTCTCTGGTCCGCGGCTCTCGGCGGCGTGGGCCAGGGTGGGGATTTGCTTGAATCTTGGTTCAAACGTCGATTCGATAGGAAGGACATGAGCGGATTAATCCCCGGACACGGCGGCCTGTTCGACCGGGTCGATGGTCTGCTCGCCGTCGCCATCGCCTGCTGGATCGGGCAGGTGGCATTGGGAAAGGCTTTGCTGGCATGGCTTTGAATGCGACCGAACGAGCCCCCGCGGCGGCCCCGCGGACGGTCAGCATTCTCGGTTCGACCGGTTCGGTCGGCTGCAATACCGTCGACCTCGTGACTCGCGGCAACGGCAGTTTCCAGGTCGAGGCGCTCACCGCCAACAGCAACGTGGAACTCCTCGCCGCTCAGGCCCGCGCGCTGGGGGCGAAGCTGGCCGTGGTCGCCGACCCGGCGCGCTACGGCGAATTGAAATCGGCGCTTTCCGGCACCGCGATCGAAGCGGCGGCCGGCCCGGAGGCCGTGCTCGAAGCCGCGGCGCGGCCGTCCGACTGGGTGATGGCGGCGATCGTCGGCGCCGCCGGCCTGGCGCCCACGCTCGAAGCGGTGCGCCGCGGTGCCACCGTCGGCCTCGCCAACAAGGAATGCCTGGTTTCCGCCGGTGACATGTTCATTCGCGAGGTCGAACGCCACGGCGCGACGCTGTTGCCGGTCGATTCCGAACACAGCGCCATCTTCCAGGTGTTCGAGTTCGACCAGGCCGAACGCGTGTCGCGCATCATCCTGACCGCCTCGGGCGGACCGTTCCGTACGCGCCAACGCGACGCCATGCGCGACGTCACCCCGGCGGAGGCGGTGGCGCATCCGAACTGGAGCATGGGCGCGAAGATTTCCATCGATTCCGCGACCATGATGAACAAGGGCCTGGAACTGATCGAGGCCTATCACCTGTTTCCCGTCACGGAAGAGCAGATCGAGATTTTGGTCCACCCACAGTCGGTCATCCACAGCATGGTCGAATACGTCGACGGCTCCGTGTTGGCGCAGCTCGGAACCCCCGACATGCGCACCCCGATCGCCTACGCCATGGCCTGGCCCAACCGCATGTCGGCGCCCGCGCCGCGATTGTCGCTGGCGGAGATCGGATCGCTCACCTTCGAGGATCCGGACACCGAGCGGTTCCCGGCGCTCAGGCTGGCGCGTGAGGCGCTCCGGGCGGGCGGTGCCGCGCCGACCATCCTCAATGCCGCCAACGAGGTCGCCGTGCAGCGCTTCCTGGCCGGCGAGATCGGCTTCCTGGACATCACGGCAGTGGTCGAAACGACCCTGGAGACGCTGCCCGTCGGGGCGATTTCGAGCCTCGACGACGTGATCGAAGCCGATGCCCGGGCACGTCTGGCGGCTCGCGCCGTCGAGCCCGGGATTCCTTGACTTTCCGGCGGGTCGAGACCACCTCTGCTATAGGCTGATCTTTAGGGACTGAATTCATGGGCTTCTTCGGCTTCACTTGGTATTTCGTCGTCGTTTTCCTGATCGTGCTGTCGATCCTGATCTACGTGCACGAGTGGGGCCACTACTGGGTCGCCAAGCGCAACGGCGTGCGCGTCGAGGTGTTTTCGATCGGTTTCGGCCCAGAAGTCTTCGGCTGGACCAACGCAGCCGGCACACGCTGGAAGATCAGCGCCATTCCGCTCGGCGGCTACGTCAAGATGTTCGGCGAGAATATGGACGAGGACAACGAATCAGGCGAGCCCAAGGAAATGTCGGAAGCCGACAAGGCTGTCTCGTTCCACCATAAGCGCCTCGGCCAGCGCGCCGCCATCGTGTTCGCCGGTCCGGCGGTCAATTTCCTGTTCGCCATCGCCGCTTTCGCGGCGCTCGCCATGTTCCAGGGCTCAGCGACACCGCTCGCCGTTGTCGGCGAGGTGCTGCCGGCGAGCGCCGCCGCCGACGCCGGTTTCGTCAAGAACGACCGCATTATCGGCATCGACGACAAGAAGGTTGAAACCTTCGAGGATTTGCGGCGCATCGTCATGGCAAGTCCCGGCGTCAGGCTGAACTACCAGCTCGTCCGCGACGACCGCGAGATGTCGCTCGTGGCGACGCCGAAATCCTCGGAAAGCGGTGACGAAGCGGGCGAAAAGCGCAAAATCGGCCTGCTCGGCGTCCGCCCGAGCGTCGAACATGTGAAATACGTTCGCCACAATCCGTTGAGCGCGCTCTGGATCGGCGTCGAACAGACCTACGCCTATAGCGCCAACATCCTTGCCTACGTCGGCGACATGATTACCGGTACGCGCGACGCCAAGGATCTCGGCGGACCGCTGCGAATTGCACAACTGACCGGCGAAATGGCACAGAAAGGGGTGGAATACGTTGTTTTCCTCATGGCCGTGCTGTCGGTAAACCTGGGATTGATCAATTTGTTCCCGGTTCCCATGCTCGATGGTGGCCATTTGGCGTTCTATGCCACCGAGGCGATCCGAGGCAAACCACTGAGCGCGAAAGTCCAAGAATACGGTTTCCGATTGGGATTGGTTCTGGTATTGGTCTTAATGGTTTTCGTGACTTGGAACGACCTCGCTAACTGGCGCGTTTTCGAGGCCATAAAGCGCCTTTTCACCTGATAATCAGAGGCGGCCGGGGGAATTTTCTTGCGCAATCCGTTTCGCATCGTTTTGCCGTTCTTTTGGGTCGCCGTGGCATTGTCCGCGATCCTGCCGGGACGGCCGCTCGCGGCGAGCGAACTGGCGCAGGCGTCCTTCGTGCAGGAGATCGTCGTTCGCGGTGCGCAGCGCATCGAGCCGGGTACGGTGAAGTCGTATCTGCTGATCCGCGAAGGCGACCAATTCGACGTGCAACGCATCGACCGCTCGCTCAAGAGCCTGTTCGCGACGGGGCTATTCGCCGACGTCAGCATCACCCGTGAAGGCGGCGCGCTGGTCGTCCAGGTGGTCGAGAACCCGGTCATCAACCGCGTCGCGTTCGAAGGCAACAAGGCACTCGAGACCGAAACCCTGGAAGCCGAAGTATCGCTGCGGCCACGCGTCATCTATACGCGCTCCAAGGTGCAGGCGGACGTCAAGCGGCTGCTGACGCTCTACCGGCTCAAGGGCCGTTTCGCGGTGACCGTTGAGCCGAAGATCATCCAATTGGCGCAAAACCGCGTCGACCTAGTCTACGAAATCACCGAGGGCGATTCCACCGAAGTTCTCAGCGTGCGCTTCGTCGGCAACAAGGAATTCAGCGACCGGCGTCTGCGCAACGTCGTCGAGACCAAGGAGTCGGCCTGGTACCGCTTCTTCTCCAGCAACACGGTCTATGACCCGGACCGCCTCACGCTCGACCGCGAACTGCTGCGCCGGTTCTATCTGGCCGAAGGCTTCGCCGATTTCCGCGTCAACTCGGCGGTCGCCGAGCTGACGCCCGACCGCAAGGACTTCTTCATCACCTATACCGTCGACGAGGGCGTGCGCTATGCGCTCGGCGACATCAAGGTTGTCGCTCAGTTGCGCGACCTCAAGGCCGAGCAGATTCGTTCGGTGATCGAACTGAAGCCGGGCAAGTGGTACAACGTCACCGAGGTCGACAAGGCGGTCGATGCCGTCACCGACCGGGTCGGCGAACTGGGTTATGCCTTCGTCGACGTGCGCCCGCGGGTCAAGCGCAACCGCGACAAAAAGCTCATCGACGTGACCTTTGAGGTCAAGGAAGGCCCGCGCGTCTTCGTCGAGCGCATCGACATCTCCGGCAACGTGCGCACGCTCGACAAGGTCATCCGTCGCGAGTTCCGGCTGGTCGAGGGCGATGCCTTCAACTCGGCCAAGGTCCGGCGTTCGCGCCAGCGCCTACGCAACCTCGATTTCTTCGAGTCCATCAACGTCGAGCAGGTGCCGGGCAGCGCGCCGGACAAGGCCGTCGTCAAGGTCGATGTCCAGGAGAAGTCGACCGGTTCGATTTCGCTCGGCGGCGGCTATTCCTCCAGTGTCGGCCTCCTGGGCGAAGTCCGCCTCGAGGAGCGCAACTTCCTCGGCCGCGGCCAGCGCGTCGGCCTCAAGCTCTCCATCGCCGGCAGCCGCAGCCAGATCGAGTTCGGCCTAACCGAGCCCTATTTCATGGATCGCGAAGTCACCGCCGGCATGGACATCTTCCACGTCCGCCAGGATCTCCAGGATACCAGTTCGATCAACTTGTCACGTACCGGCTTGCGGTTCCGCGCCGGTTACCGCCTGACCGAAGACCTCGTCCAGTCGTGGCGCTACACCATCCGTCGATTGAAGATCGACGACGTCGCCAACAGCGCGGCTGAATTGATCAAGGGCGAAATCGGCACGGACTACATCTCGGAAGTCGGCCACATCCTCAACCTGGACATGCGCGACAACAAGATGAAACCGACGAACGGCTACAACATCAACTTGCAAACAGATGTTGCCGGTCTCGGCGGCACGCTGAGCCATCTCCGCAACACCCTGCGCGGCTCCTACTTTTATCCGATCGCGGACGAATGGATTTTGGCGCTCGGCGGAAAGGCCGGCTACATCGTCGGCCTCGGCAAGGATGTGCATTTCCAGGAACGCTATTACGTCGGCGGCGACGATCTGCGCGGTTTCGAAACCGCCGGCATCGGCCCGCGCGACCGGCCGTCCGAAGACGCGCTCGGCGGCGAGTGGATGTATACCGGCTCCATCGCGCTTAAATTTTCGCTCGGCCTGCCGACCGAACTGGGCGTTTCCGGCCGCGTGTTCACCGACTTCGGCAGTTCCGGCCACGTCAGTCCCAGCGATGCCAATACGCAGGACTCCGGCAGTGTGCGCCTGTCGACCGGCGTCGGCATGACCTGGAACTCGCCGTTCGGACCGCTGGGCCTTGACGCGGGCTTCCCGATCGTCAAGGAAAGCTACGACCAAACCGAACTATTCCGCGTTAACTTCGGAACGCAATTCTGATAGCCCCGGGAGAATCTCGTGATTACCGGCTACCGTACTGCAATTTTCCTTTGTCTCACCCTGGCGTTCGCGGGAACGGCCTGGGCCCAGCAGCAGCCCGCACAGGCTCCCGCTGGCGCTGCCGAGGAAATCCCGTTGCGCGTGATCGTGCTCAATCTCGAGGAGATTCGCCGCGAGGCCGCCATCGTCAAGAACATCCGCGACCAGATCGCTGAGTTCCAGAAGAGCTTCCAGGCCGGGATTCAGAAGGAAGAGGATGCGCTGCGCACGGCCAACCAGGAACTCGCCAAGAAGCGAACCATTCTTTCGCCGGAGGCCTTCGCCAAGGAACGCCGTCAATTTGAACAGCGTGTGGTGGCGGTTCAGCAATTGGTGCAGAAGCGTAAGAGGCAGCTCGACCAGGCCCAGGTCGACGCCATGTTCGTGGTCGAAAAGCAATTGAATACGATCATCACCGACATCGCCCAGAAACGCCGGGCGTCGATCGTGTTGCGCCGCAGCCAGACCATCCTTATCGCCCGTGATATCGATGTTACCGGCGAGGTGCTGGCGCGCCTGAACAAGGAACTGGTGAAGGTACCGGTCAAGAAGCCCAGCGACTGAACCACATGGCGGATCCTCGCTTCTTTTCCGTTGCTGCTCCGATTTCGCTGGCGCGCTTGGCGAGCGAGGCGGAGGCGGAAATCGTCGATGGCGACGGCGAACGGACCTTCGAGGACGTCGCGTCGCTCGCCGCCGCCGGCCCGTCCCACGTCAGTTTCCTCGACAACAAAAAATACGTGGATCAGTACCGCGTCAGCAAGGCCGGCGCCTGCGTCGTTCATCCCGAGATGGTCGGCCGCCAACCCGCCGGGATGGCATTGTTGGTCACCGAAGAACCTTACCTGGGCTATGCCAAGATCGCGCGCCTGTTCTATCCTATCGCTGTGTTGGCACCGGTAATCTCCGATCGCGCCAGCGTCGCCGCTTCGGCGCAAATCGGCGCCGACGTCCGCATCGACGCCGGTGCCGTTATCGGAGAACGGGTGGAGATCGGCGACGGCACTCACATCGGCGCCAACACGGTCATCGGTGACGGCTGCGTGATTGGCACGAAGGCGACGATCGGCGCCAACGTGACCCTCAGCCACTGCCTGATCGGCGCGCGCGTGTCGATCTTCCCGGGCGTCCGTATCGGCCAGGACGGGTTCGGCTTCGCGCGCTCGGCCACGGGCGCGGTCAAGGTGCCGCAACTCGGCCGCGTCATCATCGAGGACGACGTCGAGATCGGCGCCAACACCACCATCGACCGCGGCGCCGGACCGGACACCGTCATTGGCGCCGGCACCATGATCGACAATCTGGTCCAGATCGGCCATAACGTCCGCATCGGACGGCATTGCGTTTTCGTGGCGCAATCCGGGGCGTCGGGAAGCACCGAGCTTGGAAACGGCGTCGTCGTCGGCGGTCAAGTTGGTTTCGCCGGACACTTGCGGATCGGTGACGGCGCTCAGATCGCGGCCAAGAGCGGTGTCTATCGCGATGTCGAACCGGGCGACAAGGTCGGCGGCTACCCGGCCAAGGCGTTCCGCCAGTGGTTCAAGGAACAGGCGGTCGTCGAGAGGTTGACAAGGAAGGGCAAGTAGACGGATGGACACGAAAGTGAGCTTCGAGAGAGAGCCGATCGAAATCGGCGAGATCATGGAGATGATCCCGCATCGTTACCCGTTCCTGCTGATCGACAGGGTCCGCGACGTAGTCGCCGGAGAGAGGGCCGTAGGCATCAAGAACGTCACCATCAACGAGC
>JAYNJY010000073.1:0-2339 GCA_038110665.1 Rhodospirillaceae bacterium
GGCGACGACCGACTTGGTGCCGGTGATACCGGTGATGGACACGAAGTAGATGAAACCGGACGCATGCTCGACGACGCGGGGTACGCGCGCATCGTCGGTGGTCGGTGCTGCCAGGTAGATGAAATTGAGACCCGCCTCGATCGCCGGCAGGCAAAGTTCGCCTTCTTCCTCGGGCGGCAGATCGACCACGATCAGCCCATCGACACCTGCCGCGACGGCATCCTTCAGGAACGCGTCGACGCCATAGATGTAGATCGGGTTGTAGTAGCCCATCAGCACGATTGGCGTCGCATCGTCCTTCTTGCGGAAGGCGCGGACCATATCGAGGGTCTTCTTCAGGGTCATGCCGGCCTTGAGCGCGCAGTGAACTGGCCTGGATCGCCGGGCCGTCGGCCATGGGGTCAGAGAACGGCACGCCGAATTCGATCATGTCGGCGCCGGCGTCAGCGAGGCCGAGCAGGATTTCGAGCCCGGTATCGTAGTCGGGGTCGCCGGCGGTGATGAAGGCGCCGAGGGCCGCGCGGCCCTCCTTCCGCAAGGCTTCGAAGCGTTTCTCGATGCGTGTCGTCATTGGGCGGACATCTCCACGCCGAGGTGCTTGGCCACCGTGAAGATATCCTTGTCTCCGCGGCCGCACATGTTCATGACCAGGAGCGTGTCCTTGGAAAGCCCGGGCGCGATCTTGGCGACATGGGCGAGCGCATGGCTCGGCTCGAGCGCCGGGATGATGCCTTCCATCCGGGTGCAGAGCTGGAACGCGCCGAGCGCTTCCTTGTCGGTGATCGAGACGTACTCGACGCGGCCGGTGTCCTTTAGCCAAGAATGTTCAGGGCCGATGCCGGGATAGTCCAGGCCGGCGGAAATCGAATGGCCGTCGAGGATCTGGCCTTCCGGCGTCTGCAACAGATATGTGCGATTGCCATGCAGCACGCCCGGACGGCCGCCGGTCAGCGACGCGCAATGTTCGCCGGTCTCGAGGCCGTGCCCGCCGGCCTCGACGCCGATGATGCGCACGCTGTCGTCGTCGAGGAACGGGTGGAACAGGCCCATGGCGTTGGAGCCGCCGCCAAGGCAGGCGACCAGCACGTCCGGCAGCCGGCCCTCGGCCTCCTGCATCTGTTCGCGCACCTCGTGGCCCATGACGCACTGGAAATCGCGCACCAGGGTCGGATAGGGATGTGGTCCGGCGACGGTGCCGATGATGTAGAAGGTGTCCTCGACGTTGGAGACCCAATCGCGCAGCGCCTCGTTCATGGCGTCCTTGAGCGTGCCGGTGCCGGACGTCACCGGGCGGACCTCGGCGCCCAAGAGCTTCATGCGGAACACGTTCGGCGCCTGGCGCTCGACGTCGGTCGCGCCCATGTAGACGACGCACGGAAGGCCGAACAACGCACAAACCGTCGCGGTGGCGACGCCGTGCTGGCCGGCGCCGGTCTCGGCGATGATGCGGGTCTTACCCATGCGCCGTGCAAGCAGGATCTGTCCGATGGTGTTGTTGATCTTGTGCGCGCCGGTATGGTTGAGCTCATCGCGCTTGAAGTAGACCTTGGCGCCGCCGAGATGCCCGGTCAGGCGTTCGGCGAAATAGAGCGGGCTCGGCCGGCCAACGTAGTGCTTCATCAGGTGATGGAATTCCGCCCAGAAGCCGTCGTCGGCGCGTGCCGCGGCATAGGCCTTTTCCACGGCCAGGATCAGCGGCATCAAGGTTTCGGCCACGTAGCGGCCGCCATAGATGCCGAAATGCCCGTTCTCGTCCGCACCGGTGCGGTAGCTGTTCAGCTTGGTCATGGCTGGTCTCCTGGTAAGATCGGATAAAATCGCAACGAACGGCGGAAATGCAAGCCTTTTCGGGGCTTTCCTCAGTTTCCGGCGGCGCGCGCGGCGGCGATGAAACGCCTGATCTTGCTGGCGTCCTTGATGCCCGGCGCCTGCTCAACGCCAGTCGAAACATCGACAGCCCGGGCGCCGCTCAAGTGAATCGCGTCTGCGACGTTTTCGGGCGTCAGGCCGCCGGCGAGAACCCAGGGCTTGGCCCACTTCTCGCCGACGATCAGGCGCCAATCGAAGGCGAGCGCGTTGCCGCCCGGCCGGGTCGCCCCCTTGGGCGGCTTGGCGTCGAACATCAGGCGGTCGGCGACGGTCTCGTAGGCACGGGCGTGGCAGACATCCGTTGCATTGGAAATCGGCACCGCTTTCATCACCTCGAGACCGAAACGGCGATGCACCTCGATCACGCGCTCCGGGCTCTCGTGGCCGTGCAACTGCATCAGGTCGACGCCGACAGCCTCGACGATGTCGGCCAGCAGGTCGTCGCCGGCGTCGACGCTGAGCGCGACCGT
>JAYNJY010000073.1:2349-12480 GCA_038110665.1 Rhodospirillaceae bacterium
CTTTTGATCGACAACGCCGAATACGACCTCGCCCAGGGCGACGCGCAGGTGGCGATCCGCTTCCGCACGCGCGTGGCCAGCCTGGCGGCGGCCTCCGGCGTCACCGCGCGCGGCGAGGCGGGAAAGAAGACGAAGCCGACCATGTCGGCGCCGGCCTCGACGGCGGCATCGACATCCTCGGGGCGTGTCAGCCCGCATATCTTGACGGCGATGGTCATGGTTTAGGTTTTTCGCTGCCTACCAATGTCCGGCGGGCACCTTATGCCGCCGCCCGGGCGGCGCCGTCAAGCCGATGCCGGATGGCGCGTCTCAGACCTTGGCGAGGAAGTCCGTGACGATCCGGTTGAATTCGTCCGGCCGCTCCATGTTGCAGAGGTGCGCAGAGGCCGGAATCACGGCGAGTTCCGAGCCTTCGATGCCGGCATGCAGGACCTCGGCGGCGGCGATCGGCGTGCCCGGGTCGAGTTCGCCGACGACGACGAGCGTCGGCACCTTGATCCTGGCGAGCAGCGGCTGCTGGTCCATGTCGCGAATGGCGGCGCAGCAGCCGGCGAAGCCCTCGACGTCGGTGGTGCGGATCATCTCGGCGATCTTTTCGGTCACCGGGTTGCCCACGGGATTATTGGGCGTGCGGAACGGTTCCGTGAACCAGCGTCCGAGCGTCACCTCGACGGCGGCGCCGAGCCCCGACTTGCGCGCCTGGAAAACACGGTCGTCCCAAAGCTCGCGCGGCGGCATGACGCAGGCGGTGTCGCAGAGGATCAGGGATTTCAGGCGGTCGCCATAGTTGGCGCCGAGGTACTGGCCGATCATGCCGCCCATGGAGAGTCCCATGAAATGCACACGCTCGAGACCGAGTACCGCCATCAGCGCCGCCGCGTCCTCGCCGAGCATGCTCATGGTGTAGGGGCCCGCCGGAACAGCGGAGGCGCCATGGCCGCGGGTGTCGTAGCGGAGCACGCGGAAGCTGGCGGTCAGCGCCTCGATTTGCGAGTCCCACATGGTGTGGTTCGACATCAGGCTGTTCGACAGCATCAACACCGGCGCATCCTCTGGCCCGTCGAAACGGTAGGCCAGTTCGACGCCGTTGGCGGCAATCCGTTGGATCATGATTTCGTCCCCCTCCCCTGGTCGGAACGGGCGTCAGGCGCCCTTGAGCTCGTCACCGATGCGCCTTGCGGCGGCGACCGGATCGTCGGCAGCGGTGATCGGCCGGCCGATGACGAGATAGTCGGCGCCGAGGGCGACGGCCTCTGCCGGGGTCATCACCCGTTTCTGATCGCCCTTGGCCGCCCATTCCGGGCGGATGCCGGGCACCACCAGCTTGAAGTCGGGCCCGCAGGCGGCACGGATGGCGCCGATCTCTTGCGCCGAGCAGACGACGCCGTCGAGACCCGAGGCCTGCGTCAATTTGGCGAGGCGGATGACCTGTTCGGCCGTACTGCCGGCAACACCGATGTCGGCCATGTCCTCGTCGCCGAGCGAGGTCAGTACGGTGACCGCGATCAGCAGCGGCCGTTTTCCGTCGGCCTCGGCGACGGCGGCGGCCGCAGCCTTCATCATGGCGCTGCCACCGGAGGCATGGACATTGAGGATCATCGGCCCGAGGTGCAAGGCGGAGCGGATCGCGCCGGCGACCGTGTTGGGGATGTCGTGGAACTTGAGATCCAGGAACAATGGCTGGCCGGTGCTAGTGACAGCCCTGACCCCGGCCGGGCCGTTGGCGGTGAAGAATTCCTTGCCCAGCTTGATGCCGCCGACATGGCCGGAAAGCGTCATCGCCAGCGCCTTGGCGCTGTCGACGTCGGTCATGTCGAGGGCGACGAGTATGCGTTCACGTGGATCCATGGCCGTCGTTATAGACCCATGCCCGCCCATAAACCAGTTCGGCGGCGGCCATGTCTTCGAGGGCCGTACCGGCCGACTTGAAGAGCGTAATCGCCTCGGCATCGGGCCTCGGTCTGCCGACGCGGCCGGCGGCCAAGTCGAACAGCGTGCCCTTGATATCGGCCGCGGTGATGACGCCGCGCGCCATCGGGTCGCAGATTTCGCCGGCGCTCTCGAGCGCGTCCGGCGTATCGACGAAGATGCGCGCCCGCTTCAACGCACGGTCGTCCGCCTCGCGCATTTCGGGCGTGAAGGCGCCGACCAGGTCTAGGTGCTGGCCGGGCCTGAGCCAATCGCCGTCGATCAACGGTTCGGTCGCCAGCGTCGCGCAACTGACGATGTCCGCCCGCTCTACCGCCCGGGCGATGTCCGCCTCCGCCTTGGCCGGGATGCCGGCGGCAGCGAGCCTGGCGGCCAGGCGTTCGGCCTTGGCCCGGTCACGGCCCCAGACGGCAACGGTGTCGATCGGCCTTTGCGTGGCATGGGCGGCGATCAGGTGCGGCGCCAACACGCCGGTACCGATCATGGTGAGATGGCGCGCGTCCGGGCGCGACAGGTAGCGCGATGCCAGCGCCGAGGCGGCGGCGGTGCGCCTGGCGGTCAATTCGGCGCCGTCCATCAATGCCAGCATACGGCCGGTGGCGCGGTCCATCAACTGGTAGCCGGCCTGCACCGCCGGCAGATTGCGGGCGGCGTTCTCGGGCGCGACGACCACGGTCTTGAGGCCGATGTGGCCGGCGCTCCAGGCCGGCATCAAGAGCAGGGTCGAATCGCGTCCACCGGCGACCGGAACGGTGTGGTGATGGCGCGGCGGGATCGTGATGTCGCTCCGGAAGGCCGCGTCGATGGCATCGACCAGGGAGCCGTAGTCGAGGCGTGCCGCGACCGCTTCGGCGTCGAAGGTGTGCACGCTCAGGCGGCGTCGGCCGGCGGCAGGGCCAGCCTGTCGGCAGCGCCGGCGACCGATGCGTCGGCCTTGAGGCGCTCGATCTCGCGCCGCGCCTGACCGAGTTCGAGGCCGAGCCGGTCGGTGCGTTGCGCCATCTCACGTGCACGCCGGCGCCGCGGCCCACCGGCGAGCCAGGTGGCGACCCCGCCCCAAACGACGCCGAGCGCCAGCACGCCGAGCACGACCGCGAACATGCGGACTTCGGTGACGATGCCGAACGGCCAGAAGTCGAGCTTCACTGCATGGCGGTTGACGATGCAGAAGACAATAAGCGCTGCGCCCAGTGGAACCAGGACGACCCAGGAGAGAACTCTCATCAACAGCGGCTTGCGCAAGGCCGCACCTTTCCTCGTCTATCGGCCCGGGGCCCGATCCGGCCGACGTGGCCGGCCACTCGATCAGCCGCCGGTATTGAGTTTCTCGCGAAGCTGCTTGCCGGTCTTGAAATAGGGAATGTACTTCTCGGCTACATCGACGGCATCGCCGGTACGCGGATTGCGACCGGTACGAGCGCCACGCGCCTTGACGGAAAACGCGCCGAAACCGCGCAACTCGACCCGGTCGCCGCGCGCCAGCGCCGCGGTGATTTCTTCGAAGATGGTGGAGACGATTCGCTCCACGTCGCGCTGATAGAGATGCGGATTGGACGCCGCAAGACGCGCGATGAGCTCAGATTTAGTCATGCCACTCAACCCCCTAGGCGACAACTTGTCGGCCTGTTGATACTGTTATCGACTTATCCTCGCCCGCCCTCAGGACCGGCATTGGGTATTATTGGATTCCACGGTGCCAAAGTGAAATCACCCCGTCAAGTTTAAGTCTTTCAGAAAACAGTGCTTTTCCGACCAGCCCTGAAAGCATCCGGCGCCAGATTTCCTCCGGCGGCAGTTCGTGAATGTTGCGCATTTCGAGCGCGGCGTCCACGCCCCGGCTTTCCGCGAGCCAGGCGCGCGCCTCCTTCTCGCCGCCGATGGCGTCAACCAATCCGCCGCTCACCGCCTGACGGCCGCTAAAGATGCGACCATCCGAGATTTCGCGCGCCCGCGCCGCATCCATACCGCGCCGCTCGCGCACCATATCGTCGTACATCTCATGCAGCTCGGCCTCGACCGCCTGCGGCATGCGCCTGGCGTCGGCGCTGTATCGTTCCATCGGATTGGGCTGGGCCTTGAGCGCGCCGCTCTTCACCGTTTCCGGCTTTACGCCGATCTTTTCCAAGAGGCCGGTGACGTCGGCGGTTTGCAGAATGACACCGATGGAGCCGGTGACGGTTCCGGCGTGGGCGACGATGTAATCGGCACCGAGCGCCGCCATGTAGGCGGCCGAGGTGGCCGTATTGCCCATCACCGCCACCACCGGTTTCTTTTCCGCGACCTCGCGGATCGAGCGATAGAGTGTCTCGCCGCCTACGACGGTGCCACCAGGGCTGTCGATGAACAGCAGCAAGGCCTTGGCGTTGCCGGATTTGGCGGTTTCGGCGAGCGCCTCCTCGACGGAACGGTCGGTGAGGATCAGGCCGTCGATGTCGAGCCGGGCGACATAGTCGCTGAAACCATTTTCGTCAAAGCGGCCGAAACCGACAACGGCGGCACCGACCACCGCGATGACCGCAACCACCCGCCAAAAGGTCAGGCGCCACTTGAGGCGGCGCCTGTCTACAAGCGTGTCAGCGTCGGAATACATCCATGACCTCCAGGCTCGATCGCGCCGTCACCGGACCTTCACGGTCCGGTGACGGGCGTAACGATCAAGCGTCGGTTTCGGCGTCGGAGTCGTCGGCGTCTTTGGCAGTCTTCTTCTTGGTCTTCTTCGCCTTCGTGTCCTCGGCGTCCTGCTCGGCCTGCTTCTCGGCGATGGCCGCGCCCAGGATGTCGCCGAGCGACGCGCCGGCATCGGTGGAGCCGTAGGTGGCCATGGCCTCCTTCTCCTCCTCAACCTCGCGCGCCTTGATCGAGAGCGTCAGGCGGCGGCCGGCCTTGTCGAGCTGGGTGATCTTGGCATCGACCTTCTCACCCTTGGCGAAGCGATCGGGCCGCTGTTCGGAGCGGTCGCGGCTCAGTTCGGACTTGCGGATGAAGCCCGGCACGTTGTCGTCGATGCGGACCTCGATGCCATTGTCCATAACCTCGTGCACCGTGCAGGTGACGACCGCGCCCTTCTTCAGGCCGTCGAGTGCGCCGCCGACCGGATCGTCCTCGAGCTGCTTGATGCCGAGCGAGATGCGTTCCTTCTCGACGTCGACATCGAGCACCTTGGCCTTAACCACATCACCCTTCTTAAAGTCGGCAAGAGCTTCCTCGCCGCTCTTCTCCCAGCTCAGATCCGAGAGGTGGGCCATGCCGTCGATGTCGCCGTCGAGACCGATGAACAGACCGAACTCGGTGATGTTCTTGATCTCGCCCTCGACCACGGCGTCGACCGGGAACTTGGTGACGAAGGATTCCCATGGGTTGTCCATGCACTGCTTGAGGCCGAGCGAGATGCGGCGCTTCTCGGAATCGGTATCCAGCACCATGACCTCGACCTCCTGGGAGGTGGAGACGATCTTGCCCGGATGGACGTTCTTCTTGGTCCAGCTCATCTCGGAGACGTGGACCAGACCCTCGACGCCCGGCTCCAGTTCGACGAAGGCGCCGTAGTCGGTGATGTTGGTGACGCGGCCGGTGAACTTGGCGCCGACCGGGTACTTCGAAGCCACGCCGTCCCACGGATCGGCCTCGAGTTGCTTCATGCCGAGTGAAATGCGCTGGGTATCCGGGTTGAAGCGGATGACCTGGACCTTGACGGTCTCGCCGATCTGCAGCGCTTCGGACGGATGGTTGATGCGCTTCCAGGCGATGTCGGTGACGTGCAGCAGGCCGTCGACGCCGCCCAGGTCGATGAAGGCGCCGTAATCGGTGATGTTCTTGACGACGCCGTCGAGCACCTGGCCCTCGGACAGATTCGACATCAGTTCCGAACGCGCCTCGGTGCGGGTTTCCTCGAGCACGGCACGGCGCGACACGACGATGTTGTTGCGCTGGGCGTCCATCTTGAGGATCTGGAACGGCTGCGGCGTACCCATCAGCGGCGAGACGTCGCGCACCGGGCGGATGTCGACCTGGCTGCCCGGCAGGAACGCCACGGCGCCAGAGAGGTCGACGATGAAGCCGCCCTTCACGCGGCCGAAGATGACGCCGTTGACGCGCACGCCGGCCTTGAACGACTTCTCGAGATCGGCCCAGGCCTCCTCGCGGCGCGCCTTCTCGCGGCTCAGCCGGATCAGTCCGTCGCGGTCCTCATAGCGCTCGACGAAGACGTCGACGGTGTCGCCGATGTTGATGCTGAGGTCCTGACCGGGCGCGCCGAATTCCTTCAGCGGCACGCGGCCTTCGGACTTGAGGCCGACGTCGATGGTGGCAACGTCGCCGTCGATGGCAAGCACGGTGCCCTTCAGCACCTTGCCCTCGAAGCCTTCTTCACCCAGGGATTCATTAAGGAGGTCGGCGAAATTTTCCTTGCTGGTCGCCATCGCCGCGGCGGAATCGGAGGCAGGGGTCATCTATATGTATCCTTACGTTCGTTTATATGTGTGCCAGCCGGTTGAATCCGGCGGTCTTTCCTCATGGGCCAAATCCGCAAACCCAATCGCCGGCAAGCCGGCCGTTCGGTTGGCGGGGTGAATTTCGAAGCGCGGCCTTTTTGCGCTTCAGCGATCCCGGGGAAATGCCTAGGCCGCACCGCTCGATGCGACGATTTCCAAAGCCTGGGCAAACACCTGGTCGGCGTCCAACGCACTGGTATCGATAATATGCGCGTCATTGGCCGGCTCCAGAGGCGAGGCGGCGCGTGAGCTGTCTCGGGCATCACGCACCTTCATGTCCTCGAGAACGCGCGCATATATAGCTTCGAGGTCCCGATCCTGCAACTCCTTAAAGCGGCGCTCGGCGCGGACCTCGGTGGCGGCAGTAACGAATAGTTTCACACGCGCCTCGGGGCAGACCACGGTGCCGATGTCGCGGCCATCCAGCACGGCGCCGTTCTTGCCGGCCGGCGGATTGGCGGCGAAGCTCCGTTGGAACTCCAAGAGCGCGGCGCGCACCCCCGGAATCGCCGATACCTTGGAAGCCGCCTGCGCCGCCTCATCGGTGCGGAGCCCATCGGCCTCCAAGTCCTCTGGCTTGAGCGCCTGGGCCGCCGCTTCCGCCGCTTCCTCGTCCTCCGGATCGGCGCCTGCATCGATCACCTTCTTGCCGACCGCACGATAGATCAGGCCGGTGTCGAGATAAGCGAGCCCGAGATGGGCGGCGATCCGCCGGGCCAGCGTGCCCTTGCCCGCCGCGGCGGGGCCGTCGATGGCGACGATCATGCTGTCATCTCCTTGGCAGTATCGAGAATCGTGAGGTCGGCGCCAAGGCCGTTCATCAGGTCGACGAAACCGGGAAAGCTCGTGTTGATGGTTTCCGCCCCGGTCACCGTGATCGGCTGCTCGGTGACCATGCCGAGCACCAGGAACGCCATGGCGATGCGATGATCGAGACCAGACGGAGTGGTGACACCGCCCCTGGGCGGCTTTCCGGTGCCATGGATGACGAGGCTGTCGGGGCCCTCCTCGAGATCGACGCCGGCCGCCACCAGGCCGGCCGCCATGGCCGCCAGGCGGTCGCTCTCCTTGACGCGAAGCTCTTCGAGCCCGCGCATCACCGTGGTGCCCTCGGCCAGCGACGCGGCGACGAACAGGATCGGATATTCGTCGATCATGCTCGGCGCGCGTTCCGGCGGCACCACGATGCCCTTGAGCGGACCGGCTGCGACAACGAGGTCGGCGATCGGCTCGCCCTTGTCGTCCGAGGCGTTCTCGGCCGTGATGTCGGCGCCCATCTCCCTGAGCGTCTCGACAAGGCCGGCACGCAGCGGATTGAGCCCGACCGCCTTCAACCTGAGCCGCGCCCCCGCGACCAGGGCCGCCGCCACCATCGGGAACGCCGCCGAAGATACGTCGGCCGGCACCGAAACGTCACGCGCCGCGAGTTCGGGCTGGCCCTTGAGGGTGATGCGCCTGCCGGAGCCCTCCACCTCGACCCTCACTTCGGCGCCGAAGTGGGCGAGCAGGCGCTCGGTGTGGTCGCGCGTCGGCACCGGCTCGATGACGGCGGTTTCGCCGGGCGTATTAAGGCCGGCCAGCAACACCGCCGACTTGACCTGGGCGGAGGCGACCGGCAACTCGTAGGTGATCGGCAGCGGATCGCGCGCCCCGCCGATCGTGATCGGCAAACGCCCGCCCTCGGGCCCGGTGAAGCTCGCGCCGAACTGGCGGAGCGGCGTCGTCACCCGCGCCATCGGGCGCAAGCGCAGCGACGCATCGCCGGTCATCGTCGCCGTGATCGGATGGGTGGCGAGGATGCCCATGAGCAGCCTCGCGGCCGTCCCGGAGTTGCCCATGTCGAGAACGTCGGCCGGCTCGGCGAGCGCGCCGAGGCCGCAGCCTTGGACGCGCCAGAGCCCATCTTCGCCACACTCGATGCCGGCACCGAGCGCACGCATGGCGGCCGCGGTGGCGAGCACGTCCTCGCCTTCCAAGAGGCCTGAAACGCGCGTCTCACCGACCGCCAGTGCGCCGAACATGAGCGCGCGATGCGACACCGATTTGTCGCCCGGAATGCTGGCATTGCCGGTGAGCGGACCGGACCGGCTTGATTTAATGGTATCCACGCTCACGGAACCTCGATATTGGCGATTGAAATAGTGGATGACGTCCGTGTTTTTTGGTTTTGACAGATGGCAAGGAAAATGGCAATTGGCTGCCGGAACTTCAGGGCCGCGACGGCCGGACGCGCAGGAATTCCCGGGCGCTCGGATCGCAGCCAAGACAACGGAAGGGAATGACTCGTGGCAACACCGGATAGGGGCAAGAAACATACCTGTCAGAGCTGCGGCGTACTGTTCTACGATCTCAAGCGCACGCCCATCGTCTGCCCGAAGTGCGGCGCCGAAGTCGAGGTCCAGTCGCTGCTGAAGCCGCGCCGTCCCGGCGCTCAAACCCAGGCGCCGAAGCCGGTCGCCGTTCCCGCGCCGAGCGATGACGACGACGAGGAGTTGGACGTCGAGGTCGAGGAAGACGAGGACGACGAGCTCATCGAGGACATGTCCGACATGGGCGACGACGACGACGACATGTCGGAGGTCAAGGAACACATGGCCGGCGGCGAGGAGGACAAGGAGTAGCGCCACCTTGTGGTGGCCGGCGCCGGATCGAAGCGGGCGGCTTTCGAATTTTGCTTGCCAATGCCGACCCCTGGCGCCTATTTTCCCGCCCGCGCGCGCCGGAATGCTGGCGCCGCCAGATTAGAAAAGGATTTCGGGGCCGTAGCTCAGTTGGGAGAGCGCTACAATGGCATTGTAGAGGTCGTCGGTTCGATTCCGTCCGGCTCCACCATTTAAATCAAGGGCTTAGCGAAGGTATCGCTAAGCCCTTATTTGTTTCAGGGCACCTATGGGGCACCTTTGATAAAAGCAATTTTTCTTGCCGGCGTTGAATTGATCTGAATTTCGGTCCGGCAATTGACACAAACAACACAATGGTTGAAAGTTTTATAAGAATTTCTCCGACAGGAGAATGACATGTTCCAAGCGGCATGGCGCCCTTACGCCCTTTTGGTATTCGCGGGGATCACGCTTCCCTGCGCCGCCTTCGCGCAATCGAATGCCACCGGAAAAGCTAGCAATCGGCCAGGCTACGTCTTCGACTGCGCGGACGTCACCATCGACTTCAAAGATAATCCAAACCTGACCAACGAAGAAAAGATCAAACTCATGGACCGCGCGCTGAGCGGGTCACTGAGCCGGTTCGACTCCTGCCAGCAGGCCATGCAAGACATGCGCAAGCCCGAGGCTCAGAATTCCGCGAGTTCGTCTGCATTCCAAGGCAATGCGGGCGCGGCCAACGCCGCCGACAGCCAAGCCGGCGACGCGAAGTCAAATGCCGCTAAGGCAGCGGCCGAACGACAACAAGCGGTGTCGCAGGGAAACGGACAAGGCAGTGCCAAACCGGACGCCACGGCTAGCGCCTCGTCGGCACCGCCGGCTCCGAAGCTGCCACCATCGGCCACAGCGCGTTCCGGGACGCAGTCGCAGGGCGGTTTCGAGTCGGTTCCCGCCGCCGATATGTCCGGCACGGAAAATTCTAATGCCGATAGTCTCGAAGCAAGACAGGCTGCCACGGCGGCAGGTGGCCAGGCCGGGGACGCTGCCGGCGCGGCAATGGCTGCCGGCACATTCGGGTTCGGATCGGTCGCGTCATCGACCATGTCCGGAAC